>NZ_PSLG01000089.1:0-6815 GCF_040289485.1 Thermoflexus sp. | reverse complement strand
CGGCCCGCCAGGCGAAGGCGTGGGGGCTGATGGTGGGCGGGGCGCCGGCCGGCGCGGCCGCCAGCGCTGTCTCCGGCCTGCGGTCGGTGTGGCGCGTCCGGGAGCGGGGCTGGATCGTCCTCTGGACCGACGGGACGGCCTGGTGGGTGGGCAGCGCCCGCTGAGGGGACCGCTCACCGCGGGCGCATCACGTAGAAGGATCCCTCCCGGGGCCAGCGGTGCCCGCCTGGGCAGACCACCGCTCGCTCCTCCTCGACCGCCGGCTGCCGGCAGAGGGGACACCGCCAGAGCCCCTCGGCCGCTGGCTCCGGTGGCGCCCCTGGGGCCGTCTCCAGCCGGAGGAAGACGCTGGGCGTCAGGTTCCAGAGGGCCCCCACCCGCTGCACCATGCCGTCCAGCCGGGCCAGCCATCGGGCGGGGATCCACCGCTTGAGCCACGGATGGCGGAATTGAGAGACCGCTCGCTCCTCCCGGATCCGGAAGCCGGCCTCCGCCAGCCGGGTCCGCATCCAGGCCGGGTGGAAATCGAAGTGCAGCGGGGCGAAGGCCACCGGCTCCGGATCGAAGGGGGACCAGGACTGCCGGCCCAGGAAATAGCGGAGGATGGCCTTGAGGTTCCGCTTGTTGGCGAACTCCAGGACGAAGGTCCCACCGGGGCGGAGGACGGCACGGATCTCCCGCAACGCCCCCGGGACGTCCTGGACGTGATGGATTACCCGGACCATCACGACGGCGTCGAACCGGCTGGGCATGAAGGGGAGGCGATAGAGATCGGCGACCACGAACCGGAAACGGGGATCGTGGCCCCAGCGGCGCTGCGCCGCCTCCAGTTGACGGCGGGCGTAATCGAGCAGGTAGATCTCCGCGTAGCCCTCGTAGAGATCGGCCAGCCGTCCGAAGCCGGCGCCGATCTCCACCAGCCGCCGGCCCCGGGGCGGCAGCAGGGCCCGCAGGGCGATCCGCTCGGCCAGGTCCTCATACGTCCGGCCCGCCCGCCAGAAGGCCTCATAATCGGTCTCTTCGTAATCGCACACCTCGGGAAGATGCGGACGCTCGTCCATCCGTATCCCCACCCGTCTCCTATGGATCACAGGCCGCCCAGCCACCGCAGCAGGCCGCCCAGGCCGATCGCACCCCCCAGCATCAGCATCCCCAGATCCCACGCCGAGCCGGTCCGCCAGTGGGCCAGGCGGAGCCGGTGCGAGGAGAAAGGCCAGAGCCAGGGGATCCCGGAGGGGGTGAGGGCATCTAAGAACAAATGGGAAAGGTAACCGGCCAGCCACGCCCCGGCCAGCGCCGGATCCTCCCACAGCAGCCCGCCCAGCGCGCCCCACAGGCCGGCCATCGCCAAGGAGTGGGTGGGCCCCCGATGAGGCAGACGGACCAGCATCAGCAACAGGAACCCGCCTCCGATGGCGACGGCTGCGATGGCCCCGGAGCGGAGGAGATACCCACCCGCCAGCCCCACGGCGACGCCCACCATCCCCAGCCACCGTGCCGCGCGCCCCACCGAGCCCACGTCCAGGTCCACATCGGGGACCATCCCTGCGAAGGCCCCCAGGGCCCCACCGGCGGGCCCGCCGATCCAGAGGCCGACCGCGGCGCCTACGACCCCGTGCGTCCGCAGCCGCATTGCCACCCGCTCACGGCGCTGGGATCAGATCCAGAACCGCCTGGAGATCCCGCAACAACGCCAGCAATTTCGTCACCACAGGATCCAGCCCCGAGGCTCCCAAGGCGATGTTCACCGGCTGGTCGAAGTTCACCGGGATCTGGGTGCGCACTGGGACGGTCATGTTCAATCGGACCGGGAGGCGGGTCCCCGGCGGCAGGTTGATGAACACCGTCCCGTTGATGGTGCCGCCGCCGCCGGGCAACTGGAATGTGGCGGCGGTGGTGATGGGCACCGGCGCCAGGGTCACCACCACCGTGTCCTGTTGCACCGGCAGTTCAAAGGCCACCGGGACCGCCTGGCGGATCGGGATGGTGGTGGAGATGCGGGCGCCCCCTAGATCCTGGACGATGCCCTCCAGGCGGGCCACCGTCTCGTTCACCGTGCCCTTGAGGGTGGCCAGATGGGAGTAGAGCAAGAGCAGCGCCGTCACCAGGGTCAGGTTCACCGCGAAGGAGAACAGGATGGCTACCGTCTTGAAGGCCTCCCACAACCGCCGCCCGAACGCCATCGGCACCCCCTTGGAAGAGATTCACGGCCCGTCTGGCCCCTCCAGCGCCACGGAGGTCTGGACCCCCTGCTGCGCCACCTCGACCACCCAGGTGCGGGCGGGGGCGCCCGCCGCGGCGAAGGCCTCCGCCATCGCCGCGGCGATGGCCTCGTGGTTCGCGGGGGCGAAGGCGGCGAGGGCCGGCCCGGATCCGCTGATGCAGACGGCCGCCGCCCCTGCTGCCCGCGCGGCGGCCACCGCCTGCTCGTAGCCAGGGATCAACCGTGCGCGGTAAGGTTCGTGCAGCCGATCCCGCATCGCCCGGCCCAACAACGTCCAATCCCCCTCCCGCAGGGCGTGAACCAGGAGCGCCGCGTGGCCGATCTGATAGACCACGTCGGCCAGCGGGACCTGGGCAGGCAACAGCCGGCGGGCCATCTCGGTGGCGACCCGCACGGCGGGTAGGGCCAGGACCACCCGCAACGGCGGCACCGGCACCCGCACCGCCACCAGCCCTTCCTCGTCCCGGGCCACCAGCGCGAGCCCCCCCAACAGCGCGGGAGCCACGTTGTCCGGGTGGCCCTCCAGTTCCGTGGCCAGTTCCAGCCAACGGTCGGGGGGCTCCGAGAGCCCCAGCCAGGCCGCCGCCAGAGCCAGACCCCCCACCACCGCTGCCGCGCTGGAGCCCAAGCCGGACATCAATGGGATCCGATTGCGACAGCGCACCCGCATGGGGGGGAGTGGGCGGCCGTGCCGCTCGAACAGGCGAGCAGCGCTGTGGAGGACCCGGTTGGTGGCATCCCGGGGAAGTTCCTCCGCGCCCTCCCCCTCCACATGGACCTCGAGGGCGGGGGCCGGCTCAGCCTCGATCTCGTTATACAGGCCCAGGGCCAGCCCCATCCCATCGAAGCCCGGGCCCAGGTTCGCAGTGGTGGCCGGCACGCGCACCTGGATCTTCATCCCCATCCCCCTCACCCACCGCGCTCGGCCTCGGCGATGGCCCGGAACCGCTCCCAGACCACCGGGGCGTAGGCCCGCGCCTCCGCGGCGATGCGCTCCTCATCCAGCGTCAGAAGCCGCCGGTCCTTCATCAGCACCCGCCCCCCGCAGATGGTGGTCGTGACGTGCGCGCCGTCGATGCCGAAGATCAGATGCCATGGGAAGTTCTCCGCTGTCAGCGGGGTGTAGGGCCGGTAGTCCAACAGGATCACATCGGCGTAAGCGCCCGGCGCCAGGACGCCCAGCGGATGCGGCCAGAAGAGGGCGGCGATGCGGGCGTTCTCCCGGTAGGCCATGGACAGCACCGCCTCGGCGTCCATCACCCGGGGATCCCGAGCGTGGACCTTGTGGACCAGGTAGGCGGTCTTCATCTCGGCGAACATGTTGTGAGCGAACCCATCGGTGCCCAGACCGACGACGACGCCGGCCGAACGCATGGCGGCCACGGGGGCCACCCCCACCGCGTTGTTCATATTTGAGCGCGGCTGGTGGCTGACCTTGCTCTGGGTGCGGGCCAGCAGGGCGATCTCCGCCGCGTCCACATGGACACAGTGGGCGCACAGGGTCTGGGGGCCCAACACCCCTTCCCGGGCCAGGCGCTCGACGGTGCGGACCCCGTAGACGGTGAGGCTATGGCCTTCGTCGGCCGTGTCCTCGGCCACGTGAATGTGAAAGCCGACCCCCAGGGCCTGGGCCTCGGCGGCGGCCCGCGCCATGGTCTCGGGGCCCACGGTGAAGGCAGCGTGCAGCCCGAAAGCGGCCGCCAGCAGCGACCCCCGGGGATCCCCCTCGGCCCGCCAGCGCTGCACCCGGCGGATGAACCGGACGTTCTCGGCGATCCCCGCCCGGGCGCCCTCCGGCCCGTTGCGGTCGGTCACCTCGTAACAGAGGCACACCCGTAGGCCGGCCTCCACGGCCGCCTCGGCGATCACGTCAAGGGAGCCGTCGATGCATGAGGGGCTGGCGTGGTGATCGATGAGGGTGGTGGTGCCGTGCCGGATGGCATCGACCATAGCGACCAGGGCCGAGAGCCGCACCGCCCGCTCGTCCAGCGCCCGGTCCAGCCGCCACCAGAGCCGACGGAGGATCTGAGGGAAATGGGCGGGCGGCTCGTCGTGCAGGGCCATCCCTCTGGCGAAGGCGCCGTAGAAATGCGTGTGGGCGCAGAGGTTGCCCGGCAACACCAACTGCCCCTGGGCATCCAAGGCCTCCGCCTCCGGATACCGAGCGCGGACCTCCGCCGTGGTCCCCACCATGGCGATGCGATCCCCCTCGATGGCCACGGCTCCGTCCTCGATCACCCCCGGGGGATCCTCCATCGTGCACACCCATCCGTGAACGATCAGCCATGCCATCGGACGCCTCTGTGGGAGGATGAAAGGGACTGTCCGCTCAGCCCGAGGGCTCCTGCCGCCGGGCCCCCGGCTCGAGGCGCGGGGGAGGCCCGGCGCGACAGGGGAGCAGCACCGTGAAGGTGCTTCCCTTGCCGACCTCGCTTTCCGCCCAGACCCGGCCCCCGTGGCGCTCCACGATCGACTTCACGATCGCCAGCCCCAGCCCGGTGCCCTCCGTCGCTTCCCCCTCCCGCCGGATCCGATAGAACTTGCTGAAGATGTGGGGCAGATCGGCCGGCGGGATCCCCACCCCGGTGTCGATCACCTGGACGGCGATGTATCCGTCCTGCTCGCGGGCGCGCACGATGATCCGTCCTCCGGGAGGTGTATATTTCACCGCGTTGCTCAACAGGTTCAGGAAGACCTGCTCCAGACGACGGGGATCGCCATCGACGGGGGGCAGATCGGGGGGGATCTCCAGGACCAGGGTGTGGCCCTTGCTTTCCGCCTGGGGCCGGATGATCTGAACCGCCTCGTCCAGGATCTCGGGCAGCGCGCAGAGCTCCATCGCCAGGGCGTAGCCGGACTCCAGGCGGGAGAGGTCCAGCAGGTTGTTCAGGAGCTCGACGATGGTTTGCATGGCCCGCTCCACCCGTTCCACGAACTCCTGCTGGCGCGGGTTCAGCGGGCCGACCCGGGGCAACAGGCTGACGTAGCCCCGGATGGTGGTGAGGGGTGTGCGCACGTCATGGGAAACGATCGAGACGAACTCGGACTTGATGCGGTCCAGCTCCTTCAGATAGGTGATGTCCTGCATCACCACTACATAGCCGACCCCCTCCACGGCAGTCAGGCTGGCCTGAAAGGTGAGCCGGTTGGGAAAGGCCACCTCTTGGCGGACGGTCTGACCCAGGGGGGGCTTACGGTCAAAGAGGGCCAACAGTTCCTCGTGGGCCAGGACGGCGCGCAGGGGTCGGCCCACCGCCGCCGCGCCCAGGCCGAGGTGCTGGCGGGCCGAACGGTTGATCAGCAACAGGTTCTCCTCGAAATCGGTGACCAGCACGGGCTCCTCGATCCCCTGGAGGATCGCCTCGAGGCGGCTCTTGGCCGCCCGGATGGCTTCGAAGAGGCGGGCCTTCTCAATGGCGACGGCCGCCTGGTCGCCCAGCATGGTCAGGGCGTGGACATCGTCCTCGCTGAAGGGGGAGGTGGAGAACCGGTTGATGACCCCCAGCACGCCCAAGATCTGGCCCTGGGCCCGCAACGGGACATAGAGCAGCGACCGCACCAGAATCCCGGTGTCGAGGGGATGGGCGCCGGGGCCCAGGAGGATGGGGCGGCCGGTGCGCACGGCCCGTCCCAGCAGGCTGTCGGCCACCGCCACCCGCTCCGGCACCCCCGACGCGCCTCCGAGGGGCTCCGGGAGACGGCTCCGGTGCACGTGCAGATACAGGGCCTCCCCATCCTCGCCCATCAACCAGACCCCTCCTTCCTCCGCCCCTGTCAGATGGATGGCGGTGTCCACGATCAACGGGAGGATCTCCTCCAGGCGCAGGGAGGCCGTCATGGCCTGGCCGACCTCGTAGAGGGCGCTGAGTTGCTGCAACTGGCGCCGCAGGCGGTCGGCCATCCCGGCGGACCGGCGCCGCTCCTGAACGGCGGCGGCGGCCCGCAGGAGGCAGGCGAACACCTCATCCGGATGATCCGGCGCCAGCAAGAAATCCAGAGCGCCCCGGCGGACCATGTCCACCAGATCCGCCGCCGACAGCGGCGGGCCGATCACTACCAGCCCGAAGGGCCGGCGGCGGTTCCGCTCCAGAAAGGCCCGGGCCCCGGACACCCGCCAGTCCAGCAAGATCAGGTCCGGCGCCAGGTCTTCCAGCCGGGGCTCCGCCGCCTCCACCGAGGGGAACGTATGGATCTTGACCGGCCGGTGGTCCTCTCGATAGCGGGCCAGCGTCTCCGGCAACGCCCCCGGCTCGCCGATGATCATGATGCGCATGCCACAATCCCCTCCGGGGCCACAGGCTCGATCGGACGCTCCCCCCTCCGCGAGACATGCGGGGAGGCCTGTTCGCCTCTACAGTAATGCGCCCATCCCTCCCCTGTCAAACCCCCCTCCAATTCTGTATCCCGGCCTTCAGCGGGTCCGGCTCGCCTTCGCCGCCCGCGGCGTTTCTACCTCGGCGAGCGGCATGGCCGATACGGTTGACACCATGAGAACGCGGTGCTATGCTGGATTGACTGATCTCCCTTTTCAACTGAAGGAGGGGCGATGACGGTCTCCATCGAGGCACTGTTGGAGGACCCGACCTTCCGG
>NZ_PSLG01000088.1:6433-6825 GCF_040289485.1 Thermoflexus sp. | reverse complement strand
CCCACCCCCTCACGCCACCCTTCGGAGCCGCCGCCGCCCCCACCCCTTCCCCCGACGGCCGGTGGATCCTTTATGTCCACTCCGATGGCCAGACCGATCGCCTGGCCCTGGTGGACGCCGAGGGCGCCCTCTGGCCGCTCTCCATCGCCGCCGGCGCTGATTTCTATATGCAGCCCGCCTGGCACCCCGCCGGAACCCTCATCGCCTGGGTGGAATGGGACCACCCCCAAATGCCTTGGGACGGATCCCGGCTCCAACTCGCCCGCCTGGAAGGATCGCCCCCGCGCCTCCGCGCCGTGGAGACCGTCGCCGGCGACGACGCCACGCCCGTCTTCCAGCCCGCCTTCTCCCCCGACGGCCGCTTCCTCAGTTACATCATCACCGAAGGGGAA
>NZ_PSLG01000088.1:5972-6287 GCF_040289485.1 Thermoflexus sp. | reverse complement strand
CCGCCGCCCGCCTCCAGGCGGTGGACCTGGCGTCCGGCGCCATTGAGACCCTCGATCTGGGCCCTTATACCTGGTTCGAACAGCCCGCCGCCGCGCCCCACCGCGAGGCCCTGGCGATGATCGCCACCGCCCCCACCCTCCCGCCCCGCCTGATCACCTGGGAGGCTGGCCGGATCCGCATCCATCGCTACAGCAGCGCGGAACGGGTCCCCCCCGATCACCTGGCCTGGCCCCAACATCTTTCGTGGAAGGCGCCCGACGGCGCCACCGTCTACGGCCTCTATTACCCGCCCACCCATCCCCGGATCGCCGGCA
>NZ_PSLG01000088.1:0-5835 GCF_040289485.1 Thermoflexus sp. | reverse complement strand
CCGCGCCTACCGGGATGCCCTGAAGGGCCAGTGGGGGGTCCTGGATGTGGTGGACGCGGTCAGCGGCGCCCAGGCCCTGGTCGATGGCGGGCTCGCCGACCCCCGCCGGCTGGTGATCATGGGCGGCAGCGCCGGCGGCTACACCGTCCTCAACGCCCTCATCCGCCACCCGGGCTTCTTCCGGGCCGGCATCTGCCTCTTCGGCATCACCAACCTGTTCGCCTTGGCCGCCGAGACCCACAAGTTCGAGGCCCACTACCTGGACACGCTGGTGGGCCCCCTCCCCGAGGCCGCCGACCGCTACCGCGAACGCTCCCCCCTCTTCCACGCCGACCGGATCCGCGACCCGGTGGCCCTCTTCCAGGGGTCCGAGGACCGGGTGGTGCCCCCCAGCCAGGCGGAGGCCATCGTCGAGGCTCTGCGGCGCAACGGAGTGCCCCACCTCTACCGCCTCTACCCGGGGGAAGGCCACGGCTGGCGCCGCCCCGAAACCCGCGTTGCCTTCTACCAGGAGGTCCTGGCCTTCCTCCGGCAGCACGTCCTCTTCGCCTAGCCTGGGGCCAAACGATGGTCCACCGGTCGTTACGGCTGCACCCTCAAGGTGGCCACCATCCCTCCTTCCTTGTGGCCCGGCACCGTGCAGACGATCTCGTAGTTGCCCGGCTTCTCCGGGACTTTCACCGTGACCTTCACCGCACGGCCGGGCTGGATGTTGTCCCGCTCGAACAGGACGGTCTTCCCGTCCTGGTCGTAGAGCACGAAGTTGTGCTCCAGGGCCCCCTTGTTCTCCAAAGTGATCTCCAGGGTCTGGCCGGGCTTGGCCGTGAGGACGTTGGGCTTGAAGTAAAGGTCCCCCATCTCGATCACCAGGCCGGAGGAGGCCCCACCGCCGCCCCCGCCGCCACAGGCCGCCAGCAGCCCGCCCATCAGCAACGCCATCACCCGCATCCAAGGCCACCGCATCGGTGCTCCCTCCACCTAGGATAGGACCTCCATGAGGATAATCCGAGGCGCCGCCATCTTCCACATCCCCGCCGCCATAAGCGGATCCCCGGGGCGCAAAAAGGTCCCCCGCCCAGGCCCCCCGGGGTCTTGACAAATCGGCGGAACCGGTTATAGTCTTTCTCAAAGAACAGGGGAGAACGCGGGATGGCCCCCCGGCCTTTCTTCTCTCGCTGGACGAAAAAAGCCGCTGCGCCTCCAGGCCCGGACGGTAGTCCGGTCCTGACGTAGCGGCTTTCCTCCATCCGTCAGGATCCTGACCCCCAGGCTACCGTCCGGTGGCCTGGGGGTTTCATTTTTCGCAAACCCATTCCCGGAGGAGGTGCACCATGCGCCAGGGGATCTGTCCGGAGTGCGCGGCCGGCGTGCCGCTGCGGGAGGACACGGTGCTCCACGAGCTGCTGACATGTCCCGAGTGTGGGACCGCCCTGGAGGTGATCTCTCTCTCTCCGGTGAGCCTGGAGCGCGCCCCCCAGGTGGAAGAGGACTGGGGGGAGTGAAGGGGAGGCGCCCGATGCGGATCGCCCTCTTCTGCTCGCTGGTGCGCCCCGAGGAGAAGGGGCTGCTGGAGGCCTTCCGGCGCCGGGGGGTCGCAGTCGAGGTCGTCCACGACCGCTCGGCGGTCCTCGAGGTCGGCGCCGCCGACGGCTGGCGCCGCTTCGACGCCGTCCTGATGCGCTCCCTCAGCCCCTGGCAGGCCCTCCACGCCGCCCAGCTGCTGCAGGACCTCGGCCTGCCGGTCATCAACCCTGCCGCGGTGATCCACACCTGCGCCGACAAACTCCTCACCACCGCCGCCCTGGTCCGGGCCGGCGTCCCCACGCCGCGCGTCCGGATCGCCTTCTCCCCCGAGGGGGCCCTCCAGGCCATGGAGGAGTGGGGCTACCCCGTCGTCCTCAAGCCCCTGCTGGGCTCCTGGGGGCGCCTGCTCGCCCGGGTCAACGACCGCGACGCCGCCGAGGCCCTCCTGGAACACAAGGAGGTGCTGGGGGGCTTCGCCCACGGCGTCTATTACATCCAGGAATACATCCCCAAGCCCGGGCGGGATATCCGCGCCTTTGTGGTGGGAGGCCAGACCATCGCCGCCATCTACCGGACATCGGACCACTGGATCACCAACACGGCCCGGGGCGGCCGGGCCGCCAACTGCCCGGTCACCCCCGACCTGGCGGATCTGTGCGCCCGGGCCTCGGCGGCGGTGGGCGGCGGGGTGCTGGCCATGGACCTCTTCGAGGACCCCCGGCGGGGGCTCCTGGTGAACGAGATCAACCACGCCATGGAGTTCCGCAACTCGGTGGAACCCACCGGCGTCGACATCCCCGGCGCTGTGGCCGATTTCGTGATCCGGGTGGCCCGGGAGGGATGGGCCGCCGCCCATGCGCATCCCCTCCCTCAGGAGATCGGGCGATGGAACGGGTCCGCGTGAGCATCGTCGGGGCCTCCGGCTACGTGGGCGGGGAACTGCTGCGCCTGCTGCTGCACCATCCCTTCGTGGAGATCGCCCAGGTCTCCTCCGAATCCTACGCCGGCGAGCCGGTCCACCGGGCCCACCCCCACCTGCGCCGGCTCGCTCCCCTCACCTTCTGCCGGATGGCCGATCTGCGGCCCTGCGACGTCCTCTTCATCGCCCTGCCCCACGGCGAGGTGGCCCCGCGGATCGAGGCCTTCGCCACCCTGGCCCCCATGATCGTCGATCTCTCGGCCGACTTCCGGCTGCGGGACCCGGAGGCCTACCCCCGCTGGTATGGCCGCCCCCACCCGCATCCGGAATGGCTCCCCCGCTTCGTCTACGGGCTCCCCGAGCGCTACCGTGAGGTCCTTCGAGGGGCCCGCTCCATCAGCGGGGTCGGCTGCAACGCGGCAGCCGCCATCCTCGCCCTGTGGCCCCTGATCCAGGCCGATGTCCTGGACCCGGAACGCCCCATCGTGGTGGACATCAAGGCGGGCTCCTCCGAGGCGGGCCGGGAGCCCAACCCGGGCTCCCACCATCCGGAACGCCACGGCGCCATTCGCCCCTACGCCCCTGTGGCTCACCGCCACACCGCCGAGGTCCGCCAGGCCCTGGGGCAGGCGTCCGTTGTGCTCTCGGTGACCGCCGTGGACGCGGTGCGAGGGGTGTTGGCCGTCGCCCACGCCTGGCCGCGGGCCCCCCTGCGGGAGCCGGACCTATGGCGCATCTACCGAGCAGCCTACGGGGAGGAACCCTTCATCCGCCTGGTCCGGGACCGCCAGGGGGTTCACCGCCTGCCGGACCCCAAGGCGGTGATCGGCAGCAATTTTGCGGACGTCGGCTTCGCCGTCGAGGAGGAGAGCGGGCGCCTGGTGGCCCTGTGCGCCTTGGACAACCTGGTGAAGGGCGCCGCCGGCTCCGCCGTCCAGTCCATGAACGTGGCGCTGGGCTGGCCGGAGACGGCCGGCCTCGACATGATCCCCCTCTACCCGGCCTGAGGAGGCGCGCCATGTGGGTGATCAAGATCGGCGGGAACGCGGCGGTGAACGCCGAGGCCGTGCTGGAGGAACTGGCCGCCTGGGCCCACCAGGGCCGGCCTTGGGTCCTCATCCACGGGATCTCGGCGGAGGCGGACGCCCTGGGGGAGGCCTTGGGGCATCCCCCGCGCTACGTGACCTCGCCCTCCGGTTTCACCAGCCGCTACACCGACGCCCGCACCCGGGACATCCTGCTGATGGCCTACGGGCGGGTCAACGCCCATCTGGTGGCCGCCCTGCACCGGCGCGGGGTGCGGGCCGTGGGCCTGCGGGGGATCGACGGCGGGCTGCTGCAGGCCCGCCGCAAAGAGGCCCTGCGGGTCCGCGAGGGGGATCGGATCCGGATCCTGCATGGGGACTACTCGGGGACGCCGAGCGCGGTCGACCGCGGGCTGCTGGTCATGCTGCTCGCGGCCGGGCTGTATCCGGTGATCGCCCCGATGGCCCTGACGCCGGAGGGGGAGATCGTGAACGTGGACGGCGACCGGGCCGCCGCCGCCATCGCCGCCGCCTTGAAGGCGGAGGGACTGATCTTCCTCACCGGCGCCCCCGGCCTGCTCCGATCGTTCCCCGACGAGAACACCCGGGTCCCCCGGCTGACCTTCGCGGAACTGGAGGCGGCTTTCGAGTGGGCCCAGGGGCGCATGCGCCACAAACTGCTGGCGGCCCGGGAGGCCCTCCAGCAGGGCCTGCCCCGGGTGTGGCTGGCGGACGGCCGCCGCCCGGCGCCGCTGACGGCAGCCCTGCAGGGGGAAGGGACCCTCCTCGTGGGCCAGGAGCCCACCCCGGAGGCGGCGCAGGCCCAGCGATCCCGTTTCGGAGGCCGGCCCATGGACGCCCAAGGCGTTGAGAGCCGATACACCAGCGGGGTCTACCCCAAGCGGGCTCTGGTTCTGGTCCGCGGGGAAGGCCTCTACGTGTGGGACGACCAGGGGCGCCGCTACCTCGACGCCACCGGTGGCCAGGGGGTGGCGCTCCTGGGCCACAACCCCCCGGCGGTCCGGGCCGCCCTGGAGGCCCAGATGGCCCGCCTGATGATCTGCCCGGAGATTTTTTACAACGACCGGCGGGCGGCGCTGCTGGAGGCCCTGCAATCGGTCCTCCCAGGCAACCGGGCCTGGCGGATCTTCCTGGGCAACTCCGGCGCCGAGGCGGTGGAGGCCGCCCTCAAGTTCGCCCGCTTGCGCACCGGGCGCTCAGAGATCGTCGCCGCCCGCCGGGCCTTCCACGGCCGTACCATGGGCGCCCTCTCCGCCACAGCGAACCCGGCCTACCGCCAGCCCTTCGAACCCCTCGTCCCCGGCTTCCGCCACATCCCCTTCAACGACACCGCCGCCCTGGAGGCCGCCGTCGGCCCCCAGACCGCTGCGGTGATCCTGGAGCCCATCCAGGGGGAAGGGGGCGTGTGGCCGGCAGACCCGGGCTTCCTCCAGGCCGCCCGGGCGCTGTGCGATCGTCACGGGGCGTTGTTGATCCTCGACGAGGTGCAGACCGGCTTTGGGCGGACCGGGCGCTGGTTCGCCGCGGAGCACTACGGGGTGGTCCCCGACCTGATCGCCATGGGGAAGGGCATGGCCGGCGGGTTCCCCATCGGGGCGGTCGCCTTCCCCGCCGATTGGGGCCCCCTGCCCGCGGGTGTCCACGGCTCCACCTTCGGCGGGAACCCTATGGCGTGCGCGGCCGCCCTGGCCACCCTCGAGGTGCTCCAGCGGGAGGGGCTGGTGGAGCGGGCGGCCCGCCTGGGGGCCGCCTTCCAGGAGCGCCTGCGGCAGATCCGCTCGCCCTGGGTGCGGGAGGTCCGGGGGATGGGGCTGATGGTCGGCGTGGCCCTGCGGGTGCGCGCCACACCGATCCTGCGCCGGCTGATGGCGGAGGGGATCCTCGCCCTGCCCGCCGGCCCCGACGTGGTCCGGTTCCTGCCCCCCCTGATCGTTGAGGCCCCGCACTTGGAGCAGATCGCCGCCGCCCTGGAGCGGGCCCTGGCCGAGGCCCCCGCGCCCATCCCTGCCGCTGGGGAAGGAGGGGACGGATGAGTCGGCCCAACGATCGGGAGGCCATCGCCCTGCTGGAGGACCTGGTCCGCATCCCCAGCCCCTCGGGCGCCGAGGGGCCGGCCGCCGCCTTCCTGCGGGACTGGATGGCCCGCCACGGGTTCGCCGCATGGATCGACGAAGCGGGCAACGCCATCGGGGTGCTGGGGGAAGGCCCGCGGACGCTGCTGCTCCTCGGCCACCTGGACACGGTCCCGGGGGAGATTCCCGTGCGGATCGCCGACGGGCGGCTTTACGGCCGGGGGGCGGTGGACGCCAAGGGGCCGCTGGCGGCAGCGGCCGTCGCCGTCGCCCA
>NZ_PSLG01000087.1:6077-7315 GCF_040289485.1 Thermoflexus sp. | reverse complement strand
GGCCGCCTGGAGGGTGGTCGCCCGCTCCCGGATCCGATCGGGGTCCGGGCCCTGCCGCAGATACCGCGCGACGGCCCCCGGATCGCCGTCCAGCGGCAGCGAGCCATGCTGCAGCACCACCCCCTGGTGGCGCCATTGGGCGCTCCCCATGATCTTGCGGCCGCCTGCCAGCAGTTCGTAGTCCGTCGGCACCGCGAAGCACACAAAGCCATCGCCCCGCGCGGCGGGCGTCAGGGCCGGGGCCATGGCCACCTCGGGGACGCCCAGCCGGCGGAGGGCCTGGGCGAAGGCCTCGGCGAACCGCCGGAAGGTCTCCAGGACCCCGCCCGCCGCCCGCGGGTCGGCCTCCGGGAAGACCACGCTGTAGGTGAGTTCCTCGGCATGCAGCAGGGCGCGCCCCCCGGTGGGGCGCCGCACCACCTCCACGCCGTCCACCCGACAGCGCTCCAGATCCACCGCCTCCAGCGGTTGGCGGCGGCCCAGGCTGATACAGGGGGGGTCCCATCGGTAGAAGCGCAGCGTCGGAGGGGCCTCCCCGGCGGCCACCGCCTCCGCGATGGCCACGTCGATAGCCATGTTCGTCGCCCCATCGGCCGGGGGCGACACCACCAGACGCCAAACCGCCACCGGGAGGCTCATGGGCGGGACAGGTGATCCTGCAGCCACTCGATGAGGACGGCCTCCAGCTCCCGGCGGCATTCTTCCAGGGTCCGCCCGGTGGCATACACCTCCGGGTAGACCTCGATCTCGCCGTAATACGTCCCATCCTCCAACTGCCAGTAGCGGGCCCTCTCCATAGCCGCTTCCACCAGGGCGGAGAACATGCCGATCGGCTCCTGTTGGAGATCCCTCGCTCCCCTCATTTTAATCCAGACCGGGCGGGCCGGGTTGATCGAACGGGGCCTTCGATGGATCATGGGGACGGTGAGATCCTGCCCCCGGAGGGAAGCCCATGCGCATTTGGGCCACTTTCTCCATTGTGGCCTTCGACCCGGACCGCCAGGAGTGGGGGGTCGCTGTCGCCTCCAAGTTCCTGGCCGCCGGCGCGGTGGTGCCGTGGGCCCGCGCGGGCGCCGGCGCCGTGGCCACCCAGTCCTACGCCAACACCCGCTTCGGGCCCGAGGGCCTGGCGGCGATGGCCGGCGGGCGCTCGGCCGAGGAGACCCTGGCCCGCCTCCTGGCGGAGGATCCGGAGCGGGAGAAGCGCCAGGTGGGGCTGGTGGACCGCCAGGGGCGGG
>NZ_PSLG01000087.1:0-6067 GCF_040289485.1 Thermoflexus sp. | reverse complement strand
CACGGGCGCCGCATGCCTGCCCTGGGCCGGCCACCTCGTCGGGGAGGGCTTCTGCTGTCTGGGGAACCTCCTGGTCGACGGGCGGACGCTGGAGGCGATGGCCGAAGCCTTCGTGAAGACCTCCGGGGAACTGGCGGACCGCCTCGTGGCGGCCCTGCTGGCGGGGGATCGGGCCGGGGGTGACCGCCGGGGCCGCCAGTCCGCCGCCATCCTCGTGGTCCGGGAGGGCGGCGGCTACGGCGGCTTCAACGACCGGTATATGGACCTGCGGGTGGACGACGACCCAGACCCCGTGGTCAAACTGAAGGACCTGGTGGCGCTCCACCACCTCTATTTCGGGGCGCCGCGCCCGGAGGACCTGGTCCCTATCGACGCGGCCCTGGTCCGGGAGATCCAGCGCCTGCTCCGCCACGCCGGCTACTACCACGGAGAGATCACCGGCGTCTACGACGAGGCCACCCGCCAGGCCCTAGAGACCCTCTTCGGCGTGGAGAACCTGGAGGAGCGCTGGCGGCCAGACGACCGCATCGATCGGGTCGCCTGGGCCTTCCTCCGCCGACGCTACGGCCTCCCGGAGGGCTCCGGATGATCCCGGCGCAGATCCCGCCCGCCCTCCTCGATGCCCTCGGGCTGGCCCCGGAGTCGGCGGTGGCCTTCGTCGGCGCCGGGGGAAAGACCACCGCGGCCTGGCGGATCCTCCGGGCGCTGGGAGGGCCGGCCTTCTGGACAACCACCACCCACATCCTGGAACCGGTGCTGCCGGAGGACGTCGGCCTGCTCCTGACGGGGGATCCGACGCTGGAGGGGCTCTCCGAGCTCCTGCGTCACCGGCCGAAATGGGTGCTGGCCGCGCGGCGGGCCGAACCGTTCCCGGAGCCCCCGGCGGATCCCTACCCGGCCCATCCGTGGCGGCTCCAGGGTCTGCCCCCGGCGACGGTCGACCGGCTGATCCGGGGCCTGCCGCAAGTCACCTGGCTGATCGAGGCCGACGGCGCCCGGCGTCGGCGGTTGAAGTGGCCAGCCGAACACGAGCCTGCCCTCCCCACCGAGGTGGACGCCGTCGTGGTGGTGGCAGGCCTGGAGGCCCTGGGCCGGCCCATCCAGGAGGAAGTCCATCGCCCGGAAGGGGCCCTCCACCGCCTGGGGGGCCGTCCCGAGGACCCGGTCACCCCCGCCTGGCTGGCCGCCCTGGTCAGCCATCCAGAGGGAGGCGGCAAGGGGGTCCCCGCCGGAGCCTGTCGGATCCTGCTCTTGAGCAGCGCCTCCCGATTCGATCGAGAGGGCTTCGAGGCTGTCCTCGCCGCCCTGCCGCCGGAGGCCTTCCACCGCGTCGTGGGGATGGTCCATGGGGTGGCCGTGGCCGCCCGGCGCCGGGAGGATCCCCCCGTGGCGGCCATCTTGCTGGCGGCCGGGGAGGGCCGACGGTTCGGCATGCCCAAGGCCCTGGCCCCATGGGGGGAGCGCCCCCTGGTGCGCCATGGGGCCGCCCTCGCCCGCCGCGCCGGCCTGGATCCCATCATCGTGGTGGTGGGCGCCGCAGGGGATGAGGTCCGGAGGGCCCTCGCGGGCTTTCCGGTTCAGGTGGTGGAGAACCCCGCCTGGTCGGAGGGGATGAGCCGCTCCATCCGGGCCGGCCTGGAGGCCCTCCCGCCCACGGTGGAGGCGGTCGTCCTCATGCAGGTGGACCAGCCCTTGGTCCGCCCGCGCTGGCTGCGCCAGCTGGTGGAGATGTATCGCGCCACCGGCAAACCCATGGTAGTGAGCAGCCTGGACGGGGAGCCCCGTCCGCCCGCCCTCTTCGCCCGCCCGATGTTCCCGGCGCTGATGGACCTGCAAGGCGACCTGGGCGGGCGCTCGCTGGTCCGGCGCTTCCCCGAGGCGGTGGCCATGGTCCCGGTCCCCGATCCCGCCTGGGTCCTGGACGTTGACACCCCGGAGGCCTATCGAGAAGCCCTCCGGGCGGCGGCCGGATAATCCCGTTGTGAGAGGGAAGCCCCCATGTCCGAACGCCTGCGCGCCATCCGCCACCTGATCATCGACATGGACGGTGTGCTGTGGCGGGGGAAGCGACCCATGTCGGGTCTGGCGGCGTTCTTCGCCTTCCTGCGCCGCCGCGGGATCCGCTTCGTCCTGGCCACCAACAACGCCAGCCGCTCCCGGGCTGATTATGTCGCACAACTGGCCCAGTTCGGGGTGGCCGTCGATCCGGAAGAGGTGCTCCCCTCCGGCGAGGCCACCGCCCTTTACCTGCAGGAGATCGCCCCGCCCGGGGCCCGGGTCCTCGTCGTCGGGGAGCGGGCCCTGCGGGAGGCCCTGGAGGCCGCCGGCTTCCGGCTGGTGGAAGAGGAGACCGCCGACTTCGTGGTGGTGGGGCTGGACTGGGGGCTGACCTACGCCAAACTGGCCCGGGCGGCGCGGGCCATCTGGAACGGCGCCCGCTTCATCGGGACCAACCCGGATCCGGTGTGGCCGGGGGAGGATGGGCTCTACCCGGGCAACGGAGCCACCCTCGCCTTCCTGGAGCGGGCCACCGGCGTCGCCCCGGTGGTGGTCGGCAAGCCGGAGCCGCTGATGTTCCGCATCGCCATGGCCCGCATGGGGGCCGCTCCGGAGACCACGGCGGTCATCGGGGATCAGATCCCGACGGACATCGTTGGGGGGAAGCGGGCCGGCCTCACCACCATCCTGGTCCTCTCGGGAGCCACCTCCCCGGCCGCCTTGGCGGAAAGCCCGGTGCAGCCGGACTTGGTCTTCCCCGACATCCAGGCGTTGCAACGGGCGTGGGAGGCCCTCGAGGCGCCATGCGCCGCCAGTCCCTAAACGGCCTCTGGACCCTGCGCCCTGTGGGCTCCCTGGAGCTGGAGGCGGTGCCGGGACGGGTGCCCGGATGCGTGCACCTGGACCTCTACGCCGCCGGTCGCATTCCCCACCCCTTCGCCGCCGGCAGCCTCGAGCGGATCGCCGGGGTGGCTGAAGGGGATTGGGAATACGAGCGGACCTTCGAGGTGGACCCGGCCCTGTGGGACGAGGAGCACGTAGAACTGGTCTGCGCCGGGGTGGACACGGTAGCGGAGATCTTTCTGAACGGGGAGCGGCTCGGCGAGACCCGCAACATGTTCCGCACTTACCGCTGGGCCGTTCGAGAGCGCCTGCGCCGGGGGCCCAACACCGTGCGGATCCGGCTGCGATCCCCCCTCGCGGAGGCCCGATCCCAGCACGCCGCTCGCCCCCTGCCCGCCCTCTGGAACCCGGGGACAGCGGCCCTGCGCAAAGTCCCCGCCCACTTCGGCTGGGACTGGGGCCCGCCTCTGCCCACCATGGGGATCTGGAGGGGAGTGGCCCTGGAGGGATTCTCCGGAGCCCGCCTGGCCGAGGTACGGATCCGGCAGGAGCACCGCCCAGACCGCGTGGCGCTCCATGTGCAGGTCCAGGCGCAAATCCAGACGGCGGAAGATCTCACCCTCGCCGTGACCGTGGGGGATCCGGAGGGCCGGCGGATCCGGGCGGAGCGGCGGCTGGCGGCGCCGACGACGGCCCTCACGCTGGAGATCCCGGAGCCCCTGCGCTGGTGGCCCAACGGCCTGGGCCCCCAGCCCCTCTATACCGTGGCGGTCGCCCTGACGGCCGGCGGCCGCCTCCTGGATCGACGGGTGGAGGCCGTAGGGCTGCGGACGCTGGCTTTGGAGCGGACGCCCGACCGGTGGGGGGAGTCCTTCGCCTTCGTGGTCAACGGGGTGCGGCTGTTCGTCCGGGGGGCCAACTGGGTGCCCACCGCCCTGTTCCCGGACCCCGACCGGGGAAGGCGGATGGCCGATCTCCTGCGCAGCGCGGCGGCCGTGGGGATGAACATGCTGCGCGTCTGGGGTGGCGGCGGCTACGAGGAGGACCGCTTCTACGCCCTGTGCGACCGCCTGGGCCTCCTGATTTGGCAGGACTTCCCCTTCGCCTGCATGCTCTACCCTCTGGACGACCCGGCGTTCCTGGAGGAACTGCGCGCGGAGGTCCAGGAGAACGTCCGCCGCCTGCGCCACCATCCTTCCCTGGCCCTCTGGTGCGGCAACAACGAGATCGAGATGCTGTGGCCGTTATGGCGCTGGCAGTGGCGGGGCCGGGGGAAGGACCTGGCCCGCCTCGCCGAAGCCCACGAGCGCTTCTTCTATCACCTCCTCCCCGAGTGGCTTCAGGAGGAGGATCCCGATCGCCCCTACTGGCCGGGTTCCCCCTCCTCCGGCCGGTTCCTGGAGGCCGTGGGGGACGACCGCCGAGGAGACGTCCACCTCTGGCGGGTCTGGCACGGGCTGGCCCCCACCACCCACTACCGAAAGCGGATCCCCCGCTTCGTCAGCGAGTTCGGCGTGCAATCCCTGCCGGCGCTGGAGACCCTGCAGGCCTTCGCCCGGCCCGGGGAGCCCGCCTCGGTGGACCAGGCCCTGCAGGAACGTCAGCGCTCGCCCGGGGGCAACATGCGGCTGGGCTACTACCTGGCCGAGCGCTTCCGGACCCCGGCGCGCCGGGAGGACCTGATCTACCTCACCCAGATCGTCCAGGCGGAAGCGGTGCGCGCGGCCGTGGAGCACTGGCGGCGCCATCGGGACCGCTGCGGCGGCGTGCTCTTCTGGCAACTCAACGACCTGTGGCCCGCCGTCTCCTGGTCCAGCATCGACGTCACAGGCCGCTGGAAAGCGCTTCATTACGCCGCCCGTCGCTTCTTCGACCCGGTGCTCCTCTCGGTGGCGGTGGAGGGGCCCCGTGTGGCCCTCTTCCTGATCAACGACACCCGGGAGGCCTGGACGGGATCCATCCGCTGGTCCCTGGAGACCTTCACCGGCAAGGTCCTGGCCGAGGGGCACATCCCGGCGGAAGCCCCTCCGCTGTCCGTGCAGCCCATGGGCGTCTTCTCCTTCGCGCCGCACCTCCGCCGGCACCGACGGGCCCTGGCCTTCATCGCGGAGCGGTGGCGAGGGGAACGGCTGGAAAGCCGCCAGGTGGCCCTGTTCGCCCCCGAAAAGGATCTGCCCCTGCCGGATCCGGGGCTGCACGTGACCGCGACGGTCTGCGGGGAGGTGCTGGAGGTGGAAGTGAGGGCGCAGGCGCTGGCCCGGTTCGTGGCCCTGGACCTCCCGGGGATCGATGTCCGCTTCAGCGACAACTTCTTCGATCTCCCAGCGGGGCGCGCCGTGCGCGTCCACGGTCGGCTCCCGCCCGGAGGGGCGGCGCCCGCCCCCCAAGCCCTGCGGGTCCGCTCCCTGGCCGACGTCCGCCCGGCCGGCCCCCGGTGGCTGGACCGCGCCCGTCGTCTGGCCCTGCGGCTCTCCCCCGGCGGCCTGGCCGCCGCCCTGGCGATGAGGCTCCTCGAGTCGCTGGCGCGACCGGAGGCCCGGTCGTAACATAAAAAAATCACCGATAAGGAGGTTAAAATGGCCGGCGTCCGGCGGGCGGAGGCGTGGCGGTTCATCGTCCTCCTCGGGCTGGTCAGCCTGATGGCCGATGTGACCTACGAAGGGGCCCGCAGCCTCATCGGCCCCTACCTGGCGGTCCTGGGGGCGAGCGCCGCCGTGGTGGGGGCCCTGGGGGGGATCGGGGAACTGATCGGCTATGGCCTGCGGCCGCTGGCCGGCTACCTGGCCGATCGGCTGCGCCGGCCCTGGGCCCTGACCATCGCCGGCTACGCCGTGAACGTCTTCGCCGTTCCCCTGCTGGCCCTGGCCCGGACCTGGCCGGCGGCCGCCGCCCTGATCCTGGCGGAGCGGCTGGGCAAGGCCCTGCGCACCCCCGCCCGCGACACCATGCTCTCTTACGCCGCCGCAGAGGTCGGCGCGGGGAAAGGCTTCGGCCTGCACGAGGCCCTGGACCAGATCGGGGCGGTCGGCGGCCCCCTGCTGATGGCTGCCCTCCTGGGGCTCACCGGGCGCTACGACCTCGCCTTCGCCGCCCTGTTCGTCCCGGCGCTCATCACCATCGGCGTGTTGGGCGCGGCGCGGACCCGCTACCCGGCCCCGGCCCGCTTCGAGGCGGCGGGGGCAGCAGCCCCAGCCGGGGCCCTGGGCCTGCGGCGGCCGGCCTTCCA
>NZ_PSLG01000086.1:0-7553 GCF_040289485.1 Thermoflexus sp. | reverse complement strand
CGAAACGGATGACCGGCCCCTTCCGGCTTCCTCGACCCGTGGCGCGTAGACCGGCCCTTCGCCGTTCCGCCGCCCGAGGGATCTCCACAGGCGTCCCTTCCCGGGGAACTCCCGGTAGGGCCGCTTCGGACGGCCCGCCCGGAGCCGGCTGGGTTTTCACCGGCTCTATCTGCATGATGGCAGAAAACCCGCGAGCCGTCCACCGGCTGTGGGAACGGGGCGCTGGCCCACCTCGAACCCACCGCCAGGCGGTGAGGGGGCGGGTTCCGTGCGGGCGTGCCCCGTCGGAAAGCTTCGTGGCCGAAATGGCTGATAATAAAAATGTCAGCTGTTGTCAACCCTTCGACCTTGGGCAGGCTCCCTGCGGATCTCATCGGTAGGCATCGTTGCGCTTGCGGATGTCCTCCACGCGCAACGTCTGCGCATCCCAGGTCACATAAATCCGATATTCCCCTGCCCGATACGACAGCAACTCCCCCCGATCATGCCGGATCTTGGTCAGCGACGGCCGCGGCATCCGAGCCAGTTGGTCGATCCGTCGCATCACCTGCTCCCGGTGCTTCGGATGCAGTCCCTCCAGGGCGCGCATCGCCCGCTCGGTGAGCAGCAGCGTCATCTCCTCTCCTCCATCCCCTCGATCCCTGTTCCTACGTTTTTCTAACCTCGCTTCTAATTTTACAACGCCATGGAAACCCCGGCGAATTTGGTGGGCGGGGGAGCGGGCGCGGTCCGATTCGTGTTAAGATGAATGCACGTCGGATCGAGGGAAGGAGGATGGAGGGGCATCTGACGGCCTTCGTGGTCCTGCTGGCCCTGCTGGTTGTTGCGGCGAAGGCGGGATCAGCCTGCGGTTGCGCCAGCCGGCCATCCTGGGGGAACTGGTGGCTGGCCTTCTGTTGGGCCCCAGCCTGCTGAACGTTTTCGAGTGGCCTCTTTTCCACCACCAGGAGTTCCCATGGATGGTGGCTGTGCTGGGGGAACTGGGGGTGATCCTTTTGATGGGGCTGGCCGGTCTGGAGATCGAACTGGAGGAGTTCGTGCGGGCCCGCCGGGTGGCCTTGCTGGCCGGGACGGCGGGGGTGCTGATGCCGCTCCTGCTGGGCGCGCTGGTCGCCTATCCCTTCCACGGCGACGTGGCCACCTCGATCTACATCGGCTTGGTCCTCAGCGCCACCAGCGTCAGCATCTCGGCGCAGACGTTGCTGGAACTGGGCCGCTTGCGCTCGCCGGAGGGGATCGCCCTGCTGGGGGCAGCGGTGGTCGATGACGTCCTGGCCCTGCTGGCCCTGGCGGTCTTCACCAGCGTGGTGGGCATCGGGGGGGAGGCCGGCGGCGGGCCAGGATCGGTGCTGATCGCCCTGGTCCGCATGGGGCTTTTCCTGATCCTTGCCTTCGCGCTGGCCCGCTTCTTGCTCCCTCGGCTGGCCTCCTGGGTCCAACGGCAGCCGGTCAGCGAGGGTCTGATGGCCCTGGCCTTTGTGGCCATCCTAGGGCTGGCCGGGGCTGCTGAGGAGGTGGGGGGCCTGGCCGCCATCACCGGCGCGTTCCTGGCCGGCCTGGGTTTGGGAACCCATCCCAGCCGCCATCAGATCGCGGAGCGCCTGCGCCCGGCCGCCTACGGCTTCTTCGTCCCCCTGTTCCTGATCAACGTGGGCCTGCGGGCGGATCTGCGAACGATGTCGGTAGAGGGGGCGATCTTCACCCTGGCCCTCATCGGGGTGGCCGTCCTCTCCAAGGTCGTCGGCTGCGGGGCGGGGGCATGGCTGGGGGGGTTCCGGCCCCTTCAAGCCTGGCGCCTGGGGCTGGGGATGATCTCACGGGGGGAGGTCGGGCTGATCCTGGCCTCCCTGGGCCGCTCGGTCGGGTTCCTCCAGCCCTTCGAGTTCGTGGCCGTGGTGGCCATGGTGCTGGCCACCACGCTGCTTACTCCCATCCTGTTGCGCTGGGCCTTCGGAGGCCGGTGAGCAGCCAGCCCCGGAATCCTTCCGCGGAGGTTCTCGATGCCGAAATGTGTGGTGGTGGTGATCCCGAATCTGGAGAAGGTTCGGGATGTGTTGCGGGCGTGGGAGGCCCTGGGGGTGCCCGGGGTGACTATGATCGACACCATCGGGATGGCCTCCTTGCGCTACTGGGTTGGGCGGGACGACGTCCCGTTGATGCCCTCGCTGCGCCGGCTCCTGGAGAGCGAAGAGGCCGCCTTCCATCATCGCACCCTGTTCTCGGTGGTCCCCGACGACTTTGACCTCGAGGGGCTGATCCAGGAGACCGAGCGGATCCTGGGCCGCTTCGAGGAACCGGAGACCGGTTTCCTCTTCGTGCTGCCGGTACTGGACGCCCGAGGCTTCCGCCGCCCATGAGCCGCCTGAACGTCTGGGAGGACCGTTTCCAGGGCCTGCCGGCCCTTCGGGTCGACAACGGGCGGCTGCGGCTGGTCCTGCTTCCCGATCTGGGGGCCAAGATCGCGGCTTGGGAGGATGCGGAGCGAGGGGTTTCGTGGCTGTGGACGAACCCGTATCTGCCGTGGCGGCGGCCGGAGCCCGGGGCGAGCTATGGGGAGGCCTTCGATCTGGGGGGATGGGACGAGTGCTTCCCCGCCATCGCGCCCGGGGTGTATCCGGCGGGGCCGTGGGCCGGCCGGCCCATCCCGGATCACGGGGAGGTTTGGTCCCGCCGCTGGGATCTGGCGGCATGGGAGGAGGAAGACCGGCTCCTCGTCCGGGGGACGGTGGAGGGGGAGGCGTTCCCCTATCGCCTGGAGCGGACTCTGATCCTGGAGCCTGAGCGCCCGACGGTCCGTTTGCATTACCGCCTGACGAATCGCTCCCCGGAGACGTTCTACTTCCTGTGGGCAGCCCATCCCCTCCTCCCCTTGCTCCCGGGGACCCGGCTGTTGATCCCCGGGCCGGCGCGGGGCCGGGTGGCCGCGGCCATCGGGATTGAGCCGACGGCCGCGGATTTGGAATGGCCCTGGCTTCCGGTCCGTGGCGGCCGCCTGAACGTGCAGGAGCCCGATCCGGAGGGGGGCTGGGCCCTCAAGGTTTTCCTTCGGCCGGCGGCGGCGTGGGCGCGGCTGATGCGGCCGGAGGGGACGTGGTGGGAGATCGGCTGGCGGGGGCCGTTGACCCATCTTGGGCTGTGGATCAACGCCGGAGGGTGGTCCGGCGCGGGGACGCCGCCCTATCGCAACCTGGCCCTGGAACCGTGCCTGGGGGCGCCGGACGATCTGGGCCTGGCGATGCGGGAATGGGGGGCCTTTGGCCTGTTGCCGCCGCACCAAGAGATGGGATGGTCCCTCACAGTGACGGTCGGTTGAGGCGGAGTCGCTTCACGGCGGGGGTGAAGGGGCCCGACGTTGGCGCCAGCGCTCGATGTCGGCCCGGTGCTCGGCGTCGTGCTCGAAGGTCTCGGCGGCGATGTATTGGGCGAGGGGTTCCCTCAGGCCGGGGAAGCGGCCGGGCTGGGCGAGGTCCTCGTCGGAGAAGCGCTCCAGCCGTTTCAGCAGTTGCCGGAAGGTCCCGTGGAAATCGGCCAGCACCCGCTCCAGGGGCCGGTCCTTCTGTTCGCGGTAGAAGCGCTCGTTGAGGGCGTCCACCTCGGCCTTGGAGAGGATCAGGTCTTTGGGGCGCCGTCCCTGCTCCAGCATGAAGAGGTGGGTGATCAGGCGGCCCTGCCAGACGGCGATGTGGGCCAGGATGTCCTTCACGGTCCATGTCCCGAAGACCGGCTCCCCGGTCATCTCTTCGGGGGAGAGGCCTTCCAGGGCCTGCAGCAGCCGCTCTCGTTCCTCCTGGATCCGTCGGATGAGCGTGGCGCGGTCCATCGGTCGGGACCTCCTGGGCCAGGGCTGCGGGATCGATCTGCGCGGGCGAAGATGCCTCCATGATGGCATGCGGGGAAGACGGACGGAAAGCCGTCGGATCCCTCCGGGAGCGCTGGAGCGACGGCGGTTGACAGGGCGTGCCTCCCTCAGATAGAATGGCCGCGAATGTTCAGCGGAGGTCTGGCGTCATCCGAGGCGGGATGGCCGGGCCTGGACCTTGGATCCTCATCTGAGACCCTGAGCCAGGAGGGCAGCGATGACGCACATCATCACCAGTTTGTGTCTGCGGGATGGCGCGTGTGCCCAGGTCTGCCCCGTCGAATGCATCGTCCCCGGCAAGCCTGAGGACCAGTGGCCCTGGTATTACATCGATCCGGACACTTGTATCGACTGCGGGGCGTGTGTCCCGGAGTGCCCGTATGAGGCCATCTTCCCCGAGGACGAGGTCCCCGAAGCCTACACCATGAAGCCCGGCCAGGTCCGGGTCATCATGCGGGCCCCAGGGGACATCGAGCGCTACGAGGCCAAGGGGGGCGAGGTGGTCAACCTCCGGGAGGACATCCCCTTCAACTACAAGTTCTACAAGGAAGGGCCCGGCTACAACGCCCGGAGCATGTAGCCGTCCCCCCGGAACAACGGCCCCGGCCCGTCCCTGGGCCGGGGCCGTTTCGGTCGGGCGCGGCGTCGGGTTCCGATCCCTGCGGCTCAGGTCACCCCGTAGTTGTAGAAGAAGTGCACCAAGGCCTCGAGGCCGCGGGACCATGTGGGCAGATGCAGTTTCTCGTTGGGGGCGTGGAGGTTGTCGTCGGGCAGCCCGAAGCCGGTCAGCACGGATTCCACTCCCAACATCTCTTTCAGTTGGGTGACGATGGGGACGGTCCCTCCCTCCCGTTTGAAGACCGGAGGTCGTCCCCAGACGGTCTCCAGGGCCCGGCGGAGGGCCTGCACGGCCGGGTGGTTGCGGTCGGTCAGCACCGCTCGCACGCCGGCCATGCGGATCACCTCCCAGCGCACGGTCTTCGGCGCGCGTTCCTCCAGGTAGCGCAGCAACTGCTGATAGACCTCCTCAGGATCCTGGTCGGGCACCAGTCGCATGGAGATCTTGGCGCGGGCCTCCGCCGGCAGCACCGTCTTGGCGCCGGGCCCGGTGAACCCGGAGAGGAGGCCGTTGACCTCTAGGGTGGGCCGGGCCCCGATGCGTTCCACAGGGGTGTAGCCGGCCTCACCCCACAGGGCAGGGGCCCCTGTCTGCTCCAGGTAGAACCGTTCATCCACAGGCAGGCGGGCCAGTTCAGCGCGCTCCTCCTCGGTCAGCGGGCGCACCCGGTCGTAGAAGCCAGGGAGGGTCACCCGCCCCTCGGCGTCGTGCATGCCGGCGATGAGTTCACAGAGGGCCTGGGCCGGGTTGTGCACCACGCCGCCGTAGAGGCCGGAGTGCAGGTCGTGGCTGGGGCCGTAGACCCGCAGTTCGAAGTAGGCCAGCCCCCGCAGCCCATAGGTGATGGTGGGCGTGTCCGGGGCGATCATTCCCGAATCGGGGTTGAGGGAGACGGTGCACGCCAGCCGGTCCCGGTGGGCCTGGAGGAAGGCGGGAAGGTGGGGGGAGCCGATCTCCTCCTCGCCCTCGATGAGGAACTTCACGTGGGCCGGCAGGGGTCCGCTGCGGGCGACCGCCTCGAAGGCGGCGATGGTGGCCATCATCTGGCCCTTCATATCGGAGGCCCCCCGGGCGTAGAGGTTCTCCCCTTGCACCCTCGGCTCGAAGGGGCCGCTGGTCCACAGGTCCAGGGGATCTGGCGGTTGCACATCATAGTGGCCGTAGATCAGGACGGTGGGGGCCTCTGGGTGAGGGGAGCGTGCCTCCCCGTAGACCACCGGATGGCCGTCGGTGGGCAGGATCTCCACGGGGTCGACCCCGGCGGCCCGGAGCCGTTCCGCCACCCAGCGGGCGGCCTGTTCGACATCGGGCCGGTGGGCGGGGTCGGTCGACACCGAGGGGATGCGGAGGAAGTCCTTCAATTCCTCCAGGAACCGGTCCCGGTTCCGACGCACGTAGTCCAGCGCCTGCATACGGGGATCCGTCATCGTGGGCCTCCGTAGGATAGATCTTCCACCGGCGACGGTCGGCGGTCGGCGCCCCGCCCGGTGGGCTCGCGGTTCTCCGCCGGCGGGTGGGCGACGCCGCCGAAGGTCGCGGCGATCTCCTCGGCCGGGGGGTAGTCCGCGCATCCCATGTAGGCGGCCAGGGCGGGATGGACGGATCGGATGGCCTCGTAGATGCGCATGGCGATGTAGCGGTAGGCGAAGTGGCCGTTGGGGCCGCCCCGGAGCCGGCACAGGTGATAAGCCTCCCGCAGGTTCATGGTCATTAACACCCGCCGGTAGACGGCGTTGGGCAGCACGTAAGCAGCGGCCTCCCCCACGGTCGGCCGCATGGCCTCAGCCAGTTCCATCGCCGCCTCCACGGCGGCGCGGTAGCGCCCGCCCAGCCCGGCCTCCTCGATGGCCCGCGGGATCGCGTAACCGTAAGCCGTGGTCAACGGCTGGGGCGTTTGGGTCATCATCCGGTGGCGTTTGAGATCATAGTAGGCGCCCTCGTCCATCAGGCAATCGAACGTGTAGACGATGTGCTCTAGTTCCCGCAAGGGGACGTCGAAGGGGCTCCGGCCGCCCAGGGCAGCCTCCAGGGCCTCCCGCCGGGCCTCGGAGGGCAGCGAGCGGGCGCAGGCCATGGCCGCCTCGAAACTGACGGCCCGGAACCGATACAGGCAGGCGGCCACAAAACGGACCTCCGCCTCCGGGTCCCAGGCGATCAGGCGCACCGCGTCGTGGGGTGCGGGGGCCTCCGGGAAGGCCGCCGCCCACGCTTGCAGCTGCGCGGCGCTGGCCTGGAGGTAAGCGTTGGGCTCGGCGTATTTCAGCAGGGTGGGCACCTCCTGACGGGCGACGGCCCGCGCCGCCTCGGCGATCTCCCGGACCTCGGCCAGGGGATGGGAGAGCCATTTGCGTAGACCGTGCTCCAGCGCCCGGGCATTGACCGTCATCCCGACGTTGGTCAGGGTGGCCGTCGGCAGCAGGTAGCGACAGACGTCCATGGCGCGGATCCGGAGGCGGATCTGGTAGGCCTTCTCCCCCTCGTCGGGGCGGCGAGGGAGCCACGCGGCCACCACCCGGCCCACTGGCTCCAGGGCCGCGTGATAGGTCTCGAACAGGCGCTCGACCGCCGCCCGGTATGCCTCCAGAAAGGGGGAGGCGGCGATCTCGGGGGGGACGTAGAAGGCCTCGCGGTCCAGGACCTGGAAGCGGGTGGATTTCTCGGTGAAGGAGGCCAGCCGCACCCCCTCGATGGCCTCGGCGGCCAGGCGGGAGATGTTCTCGAAGGCGATGTGGAGGACGGCGTGCTCGGCGACCGAGGCATGGCCGTAGCCGATCACCCATTTCTCATGGAAACGGGCGGCGGCCTCGTCGTTCAGGGCCTCGGCGATGGCATCGAAGGGCTCAGGGCTGCGGCTGGTTCGGGCGAAGGCCACCGCGATGACCTCCGGACGATACCGCCTGGGGTCCAGCAGGTAGATCCGCCTCGCCCGCATGGGCCCTCCCTTCCCTGGGTGGATCGGCGGACAGTCCCCTCCGCCCGGCGTCCCATGCCGGCGCGCGGTTCCTCCCTCGCGCCGGGGTTCGGGCGGCGGGGGATGGCGGAGCCCGGCGCGGGGATCCGGGGCGGCGGCCGGCG
>NZ_PSLG01000085.1:328-7566 GCF_040289485.1 Thermoflexus sp. | reverse complement strand
GGCGGAGCGGTTGGTCCGTGTGGAGGAGGCGCAGATCCGGACGGAGGAGCGGCTGGCGCGTCTGGAGGAGGTGGTGGCGCGTCTGGCTGAGGCCCAGGTCCGCATAGAGAAGCGGATGGATGACCACGTTCGAAAGGTCGAGGATCGGTTGAACGCCTTCGGCGCCGTGGTGGGGCGAACCGCCGAGGGCCGGATGGCCGTTTATATGGAACGTTGGCTCCAGCAACAGGGGTTCCAGGTTCTGGATCCCATCGCCGCCTTGCCCCTGGGCTCCGAAGGGGAGATCGATGGGGTGACGCGGGTCCAGGACGCCTCCGGGCAGGTCCGGTGGGTGCTAATCTCCTGCAAGCTCCACGTCACCTCCCAGCACCTGGAGAATTTCGACGGGAATCTGCGGCGGAAACGGGTCCAGGAGTTCCTGAAGGCCTTCGGGATCTCCGGGAAGGCCCTGGCTTTCATCTTCGGGTTGACCCTCGATATCAACGTGCTGCGGATGGGGAAACGCTTCCCCCTCGGGCTGGTGCTGGAGGAGCGGGGGCAGATCTTCGCGGCTTCGGAGATCGATCTCGAGGCGCCTGCCGAGGGATCCTGAGAGCGCGAGGGGCCAAGGGCCCCTATTCGGCATAGATGCGCACGTAGCGGTTGGGCTCCTTGCCGTAACTGTGGGAGATCAGGTTGTACTGGCGGGCCAGCAGGTGCTGCTGGCGACGGATATACGCGTTCTGCGGGGAGAGATCCACGTAACGGGCCTCCCCAGCCAGGATCTTCCGAATGGCCGCCTCCGCCTCCTCGAGGGCCTGGGCTAGACGATCCTCCCCTCCTGCCTCCACCGGCGCCAGGTTCAGGATGTCGGCCAGACAGCTCTCGATCTGGGTGGCCGTGTTGGAGCGCACCACGTAGATGGGGATCCCTCGGCCCTCGGCCTCGCTGAGCGCCCGCGGATGGCGCCGGTAATGGGCTTTGGTGGTGATCACCACATCGGCCTCGCCCAGATCCTCCACGATCTGGATGGGTGTCCCGAAGGTGCCGGCGGCCCGCTGCAGACGGTTCCGGGCCAGCCCCAGGGGATACACCCGCAAGGGCCGCCGCGGGCCGTTGCCGGAGGGGATGGCAGGCGCCTCCCACCGGACCTCCGAGGCCTCCTCCGCCATCTCCTCCCGGAAGGCCTCTGCCCGCTCCACCCGCCCGCGGGGGAGGACCGGCAGGGATTCCCCCGCGGCGATCGGCGTGGTGGCGATGATCTCGCCCCGCCAGAAGGGGAGGGGGGACTTCCCGACCATGGTGGCCCGGCGGAAGCGTGGCTTCTCAATATGGATGCGCCCCTCCGCATCCCGATAGCGGAGCTCCACGTCGGGCTGCTGACCCCGCAGCAGCGCGTCCACGCTGGCGGCCACGTCGTGGTGGACCAGCAACCGCTGCCGGTCCTGGATCTCGATGAGCACATCGAAGGTGGGCGGGGCCCGCCGCTCCAGGACCGTCTTCTGGGTGCCCCGCCGCCGCGCTTCCTCGTCGGAGAGGGTGACGCTCTCCACCCCGCCCACCAGGTCCGAGAGGGTGGGGTTCATCAGCAGGTTCTCCAGGGTGTTCCCGTGGGCGGTGGCGATCAACTGCACCCCCCGCTCGGCGATGGTCCGGGCGGCGATGGCTTCCAGCTCGCGCCCGATCTCGTCGATGATAATGACCTCCGGCATGTGGTTCTCGACGGCCTCGATCATCACCTCATGCTGGAGACTGGGCTTGGGGACCTGCATGCGGCGGGCGCGGCCGACGGCCGGGTGCGGGATGTCCCCATCGCCGCCGATCTCGTTCGAGGTGTCCACAATGACCACGCGCTTGTGCTCCGCCAGGACGCGGGCCGCCTCCCGAAGCATAGTGGTCTTGCCGACGCCGGGCCGGCCCAGGAGCAGGATGTTCTTCCCCGAGAGGATGATGTCTTTGATGATATCGATCGTCCCATAGACGGCCCGCCCGACCCGGCAGGTCAGGCCGATGATGTTGCCGCGCCGGTTGCGAATGGCGCTGATCCGGTGCAAGGTGCGCTGGATCCCGGCCCGGTTGTCGGCGTCGAACTCCCCGATGCGGGAGACCACGTATTGGAGGTCCGTCTCGGTGACCTCGCGCTGGCAGAGGGTGACCTCGCCGTCGGTGTATCGCGCCTCCGGGTATCGGCCGAGGTCCAGGACCACTTCCAGCAAGGCCTCGTTGCGGTTCTGGTCCCGGACCGCCTGGGCGATGTCCGGAGGCAGGACGTTCAGCAACGCCTCCAGGTCGTCGGTGATCTGGAACTGGGTCATTCTGGTCCGCCAACTCCTCCGATCAGGGTTCCAAGGCATGCCCCCTGAGGCCATCCCCCGGGATGGCCTGCCCCGGAGGGCCGGGGTCCGGTTCAGGGGGCTGATCCCTGGATCACCTTATTCTAGCGCGCCGCCGCCGGGTTGTCGAAGGGAACGGCGGGGGATCCGCCCTCCAGGGCCCGGCGCATCACCTCGAGGGGAGGCTCCCGTCCGGTCCACAGGAAGAAGGCCCGGGCGCCCTGGTGGAGTAGCATCCCCAGCCCGTTGTGGGCCGCGATGCCGGCGGCCTCCGCCAGGGCCATCAGTCGGGTCCGGGGGGGCTCGTAGATCAGGTCGATGACGTGCTGCAGGCCCCAGGGGAAGGGGCGCTCCGGCGGCCACGGCGAGGCCTCCACCTCTGGCGCCATCCCCACAGGGGTGGCGTTCACCAGCAGGGCGATGTCCTCCGGGAGGGGATCGGAGGGGCTCCGCCAATGGACGGGCGGCACCGTCAACCCCGCCCGAGACAGCCCCTCGGCCAGTTCCGCCACCATGCGGGCGGCCCGCTCGACGCTCCGGTGGACCACGAAGATCTCCGCGGCCCCCTCCAGGGCCAATGCGGCGAGGACGGCGCGGGCGGCGCCGCCCGCGCCCAGGATGGCGGCCGCCTGCCCGCGGACGGCGCATCCGGCCTCGGCCAGGGCCGCGCGGAAGCCGTCCACGTCGGTGTTCTCCCCGATCAGGCGCCCTTCCACGAAGCGCAGGGTGTTCACGGCGCCGACAGCCCGGGCCAACGGAGAGATCTCGTCCAGATACGAGAGCACCGCCATCTTGTGGGGGACGGTGACGTTGGCCCCGACGAAGCCCAGGGCCCGCAACCCCCGGATCGCCGCCTCTAGGTCCTCCGGACGCACCGGCAGCGGCACGTAAGCCCAATCCAGCCCCAGGGCGGCGAAGGCGGCGTTGTGCATCTGGGGGCTTCGGCTGTGGGCCACCGGCCACCCCATCAGCCCCACCAGTCGGGTGGTCCCACGGATCTCCATCCCAATGCCCTCCGAGTCAGGGGCGCGGTGGATCTTCCAGGGCCTCGACCTCGGCCCCCAGGGCCTGCAGGGTCTCCACAAAGCCCGGGAAGCTGTCCCCGATGCATCCGGCATCCTCCACCGTGGTCCCGCCCTCCGCCACGAGCCCGGCGACGGCCAGGGCCATGGCCAGCCGGTGGTCGCCGTGGCTGTGCACCACCGCGCCCCGCAGCGCCGTCGGCCCGTGGACAGTGAACCCGTCGGGGTGCTCCTCGATGCGGGCGCCCATGCGGCGCAGCTCGGCGGCCAGGGCGGCGATGCGGTCGCTCTCCTTCACCCGCAACTCGGCGGCGTCCCGGACCCGGGTCGTTCCCTCGGCCTGGGTGGCCACCACGGCGAAGATCGGGAACTCATCGATCATGCGGGGAACCAGGGGCCCACTCACCTCCAGAGGGCCCAGCCGGTCCGCCGCGCAGGCCGTGAGGGTTCCTACGGGCTCGCCGGCGATCTCCCCCTCCACCGCCACGGCCACCGGCGCCCCCATGGCCTGCAGGGCCTCCACGAAGCCCAGCCGGGTCGGGTTGAGCAGGACCCCCGGGATCCGCACTGCGGAGCCGGGGATGAGGACCGCCGCCGCCAGCAGGAAGGCCGCTGAGGACGGATCGCCTGGGAGATGGAGGTCCAGCGGCCGGAGCCGCGGCCCGGGGTGGACCGTCACCCCCTCGCCGTCCCGTTCCAGGGTGGCCCCCATCGCAGCCAGCAGGCGTTCGGTGTGATCCCGGGAGGGCGCCGGCTCGATCACCGTCGTGGGACCCTCGGCGTAGAGCCCGGCCAGCAGGAGGGCGGATTTCACCTGGGCGCTGGCCATCGGGAGCCGGTAGCGGAGCCCCCGGAGGGCTCCGCCCCGCACGAAAACCGGCGCGTGGCCGTCGGTGGTGTGGACCTCGGCGCCCATCCGGCGCAGGGGCTCGGCCACCCGTTCCATCGGACGTCGGGAGAGTTGGGCGTTGCCCGTCAGGATGCTGGGAAAGGGGAAGCCGGCCAGGATCCCCATCAGCAACCGCATCGTCGTCCCGGACCCGCCGCAATCGAGCGGGGCGATGGGGGCGCGGAGCCCCTGCAGCCCACGGCCGTGGACGCAAAGGTCCCCGGGGCCGAGGCGCTCCACCGGGATCCCCAGCGCCCGGACGCAACGCAAGGTGGCCTCGCAATCGGCCGCCGGGAGCCATCCGGACAGACGCGAAGTTCCCTCGGCCAGGGCGGCGAAGAGCAACGCCCGGTGCGAGAGGGACTTGTCTCCGGGCACCCGGTGGGCGCCCTGGAGCCGGGAGGCCGGCCGGATCCGTAATCGCATCGTCTGTCCTTCCGGGGTTCGGATGGCTCCTTATTTTATCACGGGGGAAGCCGTTCTCGGGACCCGGAGCCGCCGCGGGAGATTTGGAGTATCATGATCAGCGAAAAGGGCGGGGCGATCTGGCATGAGGAGGTGGTCTGATGGCCGAGGCGCGCGTTTCAGCGGAAGAGATGGCGGTGGTGACCCTGACGGAGGCGGCGGCGCGGCGGCTCCGGCAGATCATGGCCGAGAAGGGCCTCGAGGCCGGCTGGCTGCGGGTCTTCGTCGCCGGCGGGGGCTGCGCCGGGCTTCAGTATGGCATGGGCTTTGAGGCCCAGCCGGAGGCGGAGGACCTTCGGTTCGAGAGCCACGGCCTGCGCATCGTGGTGGATCCCCTCAGCGCGGCCTATCTCTGGGGCTCCACCATCGACTACGTGGACGCCTTGATGGGGGGCGGGTTCCAGATCCACAACCCCAACGCGGTCGCCACCTGCCGTTGCGGCCACTCTTTCCGTCCCCAGGGCGGGGCGGCGCCGACGGGCGGCGGCTGTGGCTGTCCCTAAGGGCGTGGCGGTGCTGTCGCCGTCGGCGGCGCATCTGGGCCTGCTGAAGAAGCGATACGATCCGGGTGCGGCAGGCCTCCGCAGGCGGGGCAATCCGGGCGGCGCTGAACGTTCAAAACACGGATCTCCATGATGGCGATGAGCCCGGGGGTAGTGCCCACCACCGGGAAGATCCCCGACGGCGGGCCCCCCGCGTCCGAACCGCGTAATCGTTCCCCGCGCGGCGGGCCTCGAACGGGTCCAGCCCGTCCACCCGGACATCCGCAGCGTCCAGGAGCGGATCACCTGGAGGTGCGGATTCAGGTGCCGGAGTCTGTTGGCGGCGGAGAGAACCATTCCTGCCCGGCCGCCCCCCAGCCCTCCAGGCGCATCGGCCGGTCGTAGCGCTCCGCCTCCTCGGCCTTCATGCGGGTTCCTCCTTCTGGCGGACCACCGCCCCGAGCCGCTCGGCCGCGGCCCGGATCAGCCGTTCCCGGAGGCCTGCCACCTCCCGGTCCGTCAGGGTGCGGTCCTCGGCCTGATAGAACACGGTGAAGGCCAGGCTCTTGTGGCCGGGCGGGATGGGATCCCCCTGATACACGTCGAAGAGCTGGACCTGGCGGACCAGCGGGGCGCCGGCCGCTTGGAGCACCGCCGCCAGGGCGGCGGCCGGGACGGCCTCGGGGACGATGAAGGCCAGGTCCTCCACCACAGGCGGGACGCGGGGGACGGCCTCGAAGGCAGGGGCCGCCGGGGCGAGGGCCTGCAGCGCCTCCAAGTCGAGTTCCGCCACCAGGACCGGCTGGTCGGGCAGTTCCCAGGCCCGGCGCACCTGCGGATGCAGTTCTCCCAGGAACCCCACGACCTGCCCCCCGGCGGACACCTCGGCGCCCCGGCCCGGATGCAGCACCGGGTGCTCGGTCCGCTCGAAGCGCACTCCCGGGAGGCGCAGCCGGGCCAGGAAGGTCTCCACCACCCCCTTCAGGTCGAAGAAGTCCATCGGCGCCCGGTCTACCGGCAGCCACGAGGCCGGATCCCGCGGGCCGGTCATGGCGATCCCCACCCGGCGGGGCTCCTGCGGCAGCGCCTCCCCAGGGACCGGGAGGAAGACCTTGCCCACCTCGAAGAGGGCCACCCGGTCCCGGAAGCGCAGGTTGGCGGCCAGGGTGCGCAGCAGGCCCGGCAGCAGCGTGTGGCGCAGCACCGTCCGCTCCTCGCTGATTGGGTTGATCAGCCGGATGTAGGGCAGGGCGGTATAGGGGTTGGCAGCGCCAGGCGGCGTCAGCCGGGCTTCCTCGTCGGGGTGGATGAGGGCATAGGTGATGATCTCCTGGAGGCCGCAGGCCACCAGCAGATCCCGGACCCGCTCCTCGAAAGCCCAGGACGGGTTGCCCCGCTGGGGCGGCAGGGGATCCCGCAGCCGGGTCTCCGGCATCCGATCGTAACCCCAGATCCGTGCGATCTCCTCGATGAGGTCCTCCGGGCGAGCGCAATCTCGACGGTAGTCTGGGACGGTGACCCGCCAGGCGGCCGCGGCCCGCCCCCCTCGGGGCGATCGGACCGGCGCCACCTGGAAATCCAGGGCACGAAGGATGCGGACGATCTGGCGCGGCGGCGGGGCGAAGCCCAGCACCCGCTGCACTTGCTCCACGGAGAGGGGGATCACCACACGGGGTGCTCGGCGCTCATAGGCGTCGGCGATGCCCCGGGCCACCACGCCATCGGCCCAGCGTTGCATCAGGGCCGCCGCCCGCCGGGCTGCGGGCAGCGTCAGGGCCGGGTGGATCCCCCGCCCGAAGCGGGCACTGGCCTCGCTGGACAGCCGGTGGCGGGCGGCGGTGCGGCGGATGGAGATGAAGTCGAAGTTCGCCGACTCCAGGAGCACCCGCCGCGTGGACGCCGTCACCTCGGTCTCGGCGCCGCCCATCACCCCCGCGATGGCGATGGGCCCGGCCTCATCGCAGATCAACAGGTCCTCCGGGTCCAGGTCCCGCTCCACGCCGTCCAGAGTGCGGATCCGCTCCCCCGGCCGGGCGCGGCGGACGATGATGGTGGGCCGGCGGCCGCC
>NZ_PSLG01000085.1:0-297 GCF_040289485.1 Thermoflexus sp. | reverse complement strand
CGAAGGCGTGGAGCGGCTGGCCCCATTCCAACATCACATAGTTGGTGATGTCCACGACGTTGTTGATGGGCCGCATGCCGCACAGCCGCAGCCGCCACTGCATCCAGTAGGGCGAGGGCCCCACCCGCAGGTCCTCCAGGACCATGGCGGAATAGCGGGGGCAGCCCTCGGGGTCCTCGACGCGGACGGCCACCCGGCGGCGGATGGGAGGGCCGGCGGCCCGGACGGCCGGGGCAGGGAGGGGGAGGCGCCCGCCGGTGAGGGCGGCGACCTCGCGGGCCACCCCGATGATGGAGA
>NZ_PSLG01000010.1:43050-56190 GCF_040289485.1 Thermoflexus sp. | reverse complement strand
GGAGCGCGCCCGCCGGTTGGAGCGCGAGGCGCTCACCCTGTACCTGGCCGCGCGGCATCCGCGCGTGCCCTGGTACGTCAAGCTCGGGCTCCTCCTGCCGGTGGCCTACCTCTTCAGCCCCATCGATCTCGTGCCCGACCCTGTGCCCGTGCTCGGTCACCTGGACGATCTGGTGCGGGTACCCCTGGGGGTGGCGCTGGCGTGGCGCATGATCGCGCCGGAGGCGCTGGACGTGGTTCTTGACCGTGGGCTCGGAGAGGCCCAGACGCTGGGCGATCTCGCGGTTGCGCAGCCCACGCGCCCCCAGCGCCGCCACCTCCCGCTCGCGCGGCGTCCGCCCAGCGTCGCACCCGGATTCCGCACCGCTGGATCGCGCGGGGGAAAACGGTTCGACCCTCCGCCCGCTTGACAATCCCTCCGATTTCGCTTACAATGGGATTGAATCGTTTCAAGCTCGAGGAGCGGGGATGCCCACCATCCGGGATGTGGCGCGGCGGGCGGGGGTTTCCCCGGCCACCGTGTCCTATGTCCTCAACAACTCGGGGCCGGTGCGGCCGGAGACGCGGGAGCGGGTGTTGCGGGCCATCGCGGAGCTGGGCTATCACCCCCATGCCGGCGCCCGCCAGTTGAAACGCCGTCGCACCGACACCCTCGGCCTGATCCTTCCCACCGGCGAGCGCCGCCTGAGCGACCCCTTCTTCCTGGAGCTGATCCACGCCCTCGGCGACGCCTGCGCTGTCCACCAACTGGACCTCCTCATCGCCACCTGTCGGGACCCCGCCGCGGATCTGCGGCTGATCGATCGGCTCTACAAGGGCCGGCGGGTGGATGGCTTCCTCCTGATCGATCTACGCCGGAGGGATCCTCGCATCGCCCATCTGCAGGCGGCCGGCATCCCCTTCGTGGCCTTCGGGCGCACGGAGGCGGACGGCGCCTTCCCCTGGGTGGATGTGGACGGCGCGGCGGGGATGCGACAGGCGGTGGCTTACCTGGCCGGGAAGGGGCATCGCCGCATCGCCTACCTCAGCGCCCCGCTCACCTTCACGTTCGTCTATCACCGCCTGGAAGGCTATCGCCAGGGCATGCAGGCGGCTGGCCTCCCGCTGGACGAGCGCTTGATCCGGAGCGCCCGCCTGACAATGGAGGGCGGTTACGAGGCGGCCCGCGCCCTCCTGGCCGAAGGGGTCCCGTTCACCGCCCTGCTGGCCGCCACCGATCTGATGGCCCTGGGGGCCATGCGCGCCCTCCACGAGGCCGGCCGCGCCCCCGGCCGGGAGGTGGCGGTGATCGGCTTCGATGACATCCCCCTGGCCGCCCAGGCCCATCCGCCGCTGACCACCTTGCGCCAGCCGATGGACCAAATCGGCGAGGCCCTCGTCCGCGCCTGGCTGGCCGCCGTCAACGGGGAGCAGCCCGAGCCGGTCCTGCTCCCGCCCACGCTGATCCTTCGGGAATCGGCCTGAACCCGAGAGGCCCTGGCTTCCTCGGGTGGTTCATGGGAACTGAAACGATTCGAACGGAGCGCCATCGATGGGGTACGGACGGACAGACTATCCGGCCTTCCTGGGCAATGGGCATGACGCGGTGCTGATCGGCTACACCGGGGCGATGGTGCCGGACCGCCCGCCCAACGGCGGGCATCCCTATTTGGACCGTTGTCAGTGGTATAAGTCCGACCGCTATTATCCCGAGGACCGGCTGGCCGGTGTGGTTCCCATACGCCATCCTCCCTTCGCCGAGGCGTTGCCGAAGCGCGGGAAGCCGTGGGCGGAGCTGGCCCCGCTGGGCTACACCGGGTATGCGGTGGCGGCCGACGGGCAGGCCGGCGTTGTGCGGGCCTTCGATCAGGTCTTCGTCCCGGAGGAGGGGACGGTTTCCACCACGGTGGACTGGGGGGTCGCCCGGGCGGAGGTGACCACCTTCCTCTGCCCCGACCGTCCGCTCCTGGTGATCCGCTACCGCTTTGACCGTCCCGTGCGCCTGCGGGTGTGGGCGGCCCCCGGCGTCTGGAGGGAGGAGGCCTTCGAGACGGATCCCTTCGATGATTTGTTTTTCCTGGAGGGGCGCCCTGCGGCCTTCTACCGGCTGGGCCCCTATCGGGGCTTCATCGAGGTGGCCCTGGCCGAGGCGACCCGCTGGGGGCGGGAGGGGAAGGTCTGGTGGCTGGAAGGGGAGGGGAGGGCCTTCACCCATTACTTTGCCATCGCCGACGACTACGCCGGCCCCCTGGACACGGAGGAGGTCCCCCGGGCCCTGGCGGTGGGGCCGGAGGCGCTGCATGCCCAAACGCGGGCCTTCTGGCGGGCCTATTTCGCTGCTTCCCGTTTGGAGATCCCGGACCCCACCTTCGCCCGGGCCTATCGGACCAGCCGCTATCTCTTCAAGGCCACCCAGAACCCGATCTCCGGCGGCCTGCCGGTGGGCAACCTGCGGCTGACCTGGTCCTCCCACCTCTTCTGGGACGCCTATTTCATCCACCGGGCGCTGCTGGAGGCCAACCACGTCCCAGAGGGGGAGGTGGCGGTGGGCTTCTTCTGGCGCACCCGGGAGGCCGCCGAGCGCCACGCCCGCGAGGACTTCGAGGCCCCGGGGCTGAAATGGGATTGGGAGCTGACCCACCGCGGCGAGCCCGCCTACGGGATCTGGACGCATCAGAAGGAGCAGGTTCACAACAACGCCGCCTACGCCAACATGATGTTCCAGCAATACGCCTTCACCCGGGACCTCCGCGTCCTGGAGTGGGTTCTCCCGCTGCTGGAGGGGCTGGCCCGCTTCTTCCTGCACGCCGTGGTCGAGGAGACCCCGCGGGGCTTTGAGATCCGCCCGATGGTGGGGGTGGACGAGCGGCCGGTGCGGGTGCGCAACGAAGGGATCACCCTGTCCGGGACCATCCGGTTGTTGGAGCGATATGTCCAGGCCGCCCGGCTGCTCCGGCGGGAGGACGGCCTGGCCCGGCGCTGCGCCGAGGCTGCTGCTGGCCTGCGCCGGACCCTGGACCGGTTGTTCAATGGCCGCTACTTCCAGGCCTCCGAGGAGGAGGATCGCCTCAACATGAGCAGCCTGGCCCCCATCTACCCGATGGCGGTGATCCCCCCGGATGATCCGCGGGCGATCCAGACGGTGCGTGCCTATCGGCAACGATACGCCGGACGGATGGTCGGCCATGGGAACAGCGAGGCGGGGTTCCCGTGGGCGGCGGCGATCCTGGCCACCGTTCAGGCCTGGCAGGGGGACGGGGCCGGGGCGTGGGAGACCCTGGAGGGGATCCGGCCGGCCTTCTCCCGCCACGGGGGGATCGCCGAGACCGTGGACGCGGAGGGGCGCTGGAACATGCAGTATTTCGGCACCGCCCACGGAGCGCTGTGCACGGCCCTGCACCAACTGGTGGTGCAGTCGTGGGAGGACCGGATCCGGATCGGCGGGGCGGTGCCGCCGACGTGGACGGCCGGGGAGTGGGAGAACCTGCGGGCCCACGGCCTGTTGGTCTCCGGGTGGTGGGACCGCCGGCGGAACCGCCTGGAGGCCCTCCTGCGCAACCCGACCCCGGAGCCGATCTCGGTGCGGGTGCAGTGTGGGGAGACGGACACGGTGATCACCGTTGCGCCTGGAGCGGGGCAACGGTTCCAAACCTCTTTCTTCTGAGAGGAGGTTGCCATGAAAAGGTTCCGGCTCCTGCTCGTGGCCCTCGGCCTGGCCCTGGCGGCCTGCGCGCCGGCCGCCACCCCCACCCCGGCGGTCACCCGGGAGGTGGTGACCAAGGAGGTGGTCAAGGAGGTGGAGAAGCCCAAGGCCACCGTCCGGCTCTCCGGCTGGGCGGCCAACCCCCAGGAAACGGCGCTGCTGGAGTCCCTCCTGTATCGCTGCTCCCTGAAGAACCCAGACGTCGTCGTCAAATATGAGCCCATCACGGGGGACTACTGGGCCAAGATCAAGACGCTGGTGGCCTCCGGCGAGGAGCCCGACATCTACTACATGGACATCTTCCAGTTCCCCTTCTTCGTCGCCAAGGGTGTGCTGGTCCCCTTGGACGACTACATGGCCCGGTCCGGGGTGAAGCGGGAGGACTTCATCAAGACCCTGATCGACGCCTTCACTGGGCCCGACGGCAAGGTCTACGGCATCCCCAAGGACTTCAACACCCTGGCCCTGTTCTACAACAAGGACCTCTTTGCCAAGGCCGGCATCCCGGAGCCCAACGAGAACTGGACCTGGGATGACCTCCAGGAGGCCGCCCGCCGGCTCTCGGACCCCGCCAAGGGCGTCTATGGCCTGGGCGTCCCCGCCGACGCCGGTCGCTTCCCGATCTTTGTCTTCCAGAACGGGGGGCGCATCATGACGCCCGACTTCAAGGACACGCTGCTGGACAGCCCGGAGGTGATCGAGGCGGCGCGGTTCTACACTTCCTTCCGCGCCAAGAGGATCGGGGCCATCCCGGCGGACGTGGGGGTGGACTGGCAGGGGACGGGCTTCGGCCAGGGGAAACTGGCCATGGTCTTTGAGGGCGGCTGGCTGATCCCCTACCTTCGGGAGCAATTCCCAACCCTCCGGTGGGGCGCCACCTTCCCGCCGAAGGGGCCGAAGGGCCGGGGGAACCTCATCTTCACCGTGGCCTATGTGATCTCCAAGAACAGCAAGAACCCTGAGGCCGCCTGGAAGGCCATCGCGTGCCTCACCAGCGAGGAGAGTCAGACGGTCGTCCTCTCCACCGGCTTCGCCCTGCCGTCCCGCGCTAAGCTCGCTGGGCACGAATACTTCAAGAACCACCCGGAGTCCCTGGTCATCTTCAAAGGGGCGGAGTTCGGCACGCCCTTCATGTGGGGCCTGCGGGGGGACGTGGTGAACGATCAGATGGCCAAGGCCCTGGAGCGGATCTACCTGGAGGGCCAGGACGTGGCGGCCAGTTTCCGACAGGCCGCCGAGGAGGTCCGCAAGGCCCTGAAGGAGCAGCCGTAAACGCTTCTGCGCGGGGGGTGGGCGCCCACCCCCCGCGCCTTTGGAGGGGGACGGCCATGCGGATCCGGCGACGGGTCTTAGGGGAATGGATCGCCGCTTACCTCCTGCTTTCGCCCTATCTGTTCGTCTTCCTTGTTTTCAACGTCTTCGCCATCGGCTACGTCCTCTATCTCTCGTTCACCCATTTCGACCTGTTCAGCCCGCCGCGGTGGATCGGCCTGGGGAACTACCTCTACTTGGTGCGGGATCGCCTCTTCCTGGGGAAAGCGGTCCCCAACACCCTCAAATACGTCGCCGTGGTGGTCCCGGTGCAGACCGTCATCAGCCTGCTGCTGGCCTTCGCCATGGATCAGGAGATCAAGTTCCGGCGCTTCTTCCGCACGTTGTTCTACGTGCCCTCGGTGACCTCCTCGGTGGTCATCAGCCTGATCTTCCTCTGGCTCTTCAAGAGGACGGGGATCATCAACCAGATCCTGGGCCTCTCCATCGACTGGCTGACCAGCCCGGCCTTCGCCCTGCCGACGATCATGATCGTCAACATCTGGGCCACCACCGGGACCATGATGGTGATCTTCCTGGCTGGCCTGCAGGACATCCCGGTGACCTACTACGAGGCGGCGATGATCGACGGGGCCAACCGCTGGCAGATCCTGCGACACATCACCATCCCCCTGCTGCGGCCGGTGATCTTCTTCGTGGTCACCATGGGGGTGATCGGGTGCTTCCAGGTCTTCGACCAGATCTACGTGATGACGGCGGGCGGACCCCTGGACGCCACCACCACCATCGCCTACCTGATCTACAAGTGGGCCTTCCAGAGCACCACGCCCTTCATGGGCCGGGCATCGGCCGTGGCCATCGTGCTGGCGGCGATGATCCTGGCCGTGACGATGATCCAGCGCCGCCTGATCGAGCGCCCCACGGAGGTGTGAGATGGCTGTGGAAGCGATCGCCCCCGCCAAGCCCGCCGTGCGCTATCGGGACGAGTTCGCCTGGTGGGATCGGGTCAAGAAGCCCCTCTTCTACGGGGTGCTGGTCGGCTGGTCGGTGATCGCTGTGGCCCCCTTCTACCTCACGGTGGTCTACTCCCTCAAACCGTTGACCCATCTCTACGAGCCCCCTTTCCTGTGTCCGGTTCCCTTTACCCTGGAGAACTACCTCAAGGTGGTGACCGAGTTCCGCCACCTGTTCCCGCGCTGGCTGTTCAACAGCGCCTTCGTGGCGGGGCTGCTGGCCGTGGTGCGCACCCTGTTCTGTGCCATGGGGGGCTACGCCTTCGCCCGGCTGCGCTTCCCGGGGCGCGACCTCCTCTTCTGGTCCATGCTGGTCACCATGATGATCCCGGGCCAGGTCACCCTGATCCCCAACTTCCTGATCGTCCGACAGATGCGATTGCTGGACAGCCTGGCCGCCCTGATCGTCCCGGGGATCGCGGGGGCCTTCGGGGTGTTCATGATGACCCAGTTCTACAAGAACCTGCCCCGGGAGCTGGAGGAGGCGGCCATGATCGACGGGGCCGGGTGGTTCACCATCTTCTTCCGCATCGTGCTGCCCATCAGCCGGCCCGCCCTGCTCACCCTGGCCCTCTTTACCTTCCAGGGGGAATGGAACGCCTTCATGTGGCCGCTGATCGTCCTCAACTCCCCGGAGAAGTTCACCCTGCCCCTCGGCCTCTCCTGGTTCAAGGGAGAATACTACACCGTCTACTCGGTGGTGCTGGCCGGTTCCATGTTCAATAGCGTCCCCATCCTGTTGCTCTTCTTCCTCTTCCAGGGCTACTTCACCCGGGGCATCGCCCTCACCGGCCTGCGGGAGGGATGAAGGGAAAGGCCCGCCGGGAGTAAAATAAGCCCCTTGGATCCATGCCATGGGGCGAGGGATGCAGCGATGGATCTCCGCAAAGGGCTCCTGGCCTTGCGTTTCGTCGGCTTGCGCATGGCCCTGCGGGCGGTCCGCGCGGCTTGGGCGCGGGACCGTTGGGAACGCCCCTGGCGACGCGGGACGCCGGCGCCGTGGCGGGGCATCGGGCCTCTCCGGGCGGCCTGCCCGTTCCCCGGCGGGATGCGCTTCTCCGGCGAGGAGGTGGAACTGGAGATCCGTTTCCTGGCCCCGGATGGGATCCAGATCACCTGGGCGCCGGGGCGGTGCTCACCTCCCTACGCCCGGGTCCAGGAGGTCCTGGAGGAAGCCCCCGTGACCGTGGGGGAAACCCCGGACGGATGGCGGCTGGCCAGCCCGGCCGTCCAGGTCGAAGTGGACCGGTCCGGGGGGCTGCGGTTCCGGGACCGGGAGGGGCGGATCTGGCGGGAGGAGGCGCCGCCGGAGCGGGCGGGGCCGGCCTGGCGGCACCGGGTGCGGCTGCGTCCGGAGGAGGCCCTTTACGGGTTGGGGGAGCGCGCGGCTCCATTGAACCGGCGGGGCCGGATCTACCGGATGTGGAACCGGGATCCGGGCGGTTCGTATGGCCCCGATGCGGACCCGTTGTATCTGGGTCTGCCGGTGTGGCTCAGCCTCCACGAGGCGGGGGGCTATCTGGTCTTTTATGAGAACCCCTTTGAGAGCGTGTTCGACCTGGGAGCGACGGACCCCACCGCCGCGCAGGTGACGGTGACGGACGGCGCCCTGCGGTATGTGCTCTTCCCCGGCCCGCCGGACCATGCCCTCCGCCGCTACACCGCCCTCACCGGCCGGCCGCCGCTGCCGCCCCGCTGGGCCCTGGGCTTCCACCAGTCCCGCTGGAGCTACGAGAGCGCCGAGGAGGTTCGGGCGGTCGTCCGCGGGTTCCAGGCCCACGATCTCCCCCTCCACGCCATCCACCTGGACATCGATTCCATGGACGGCTACCGCGTGTTCACGGTGGATCGAAGGCGGTTCCCGGATCTCCCCGGCCTGGTCCGGGAGCTGGAAGGGCAGGGGGTCCGGACGGTGATGATCCTCGATCCCGGGGTGAAGGTCGATCCGAGCTACCCGATCTACCGGGACGGGCTCCGGCGCGGGGCTTTCTGCCGCCTCCCCAACGGGGCGGTCTATCGCGGGCTGGTGTGGCCGGGATGGTGCGCCTTCCCCGATTTCACCGACCCGGAGGTCCGCGCGTGGTGGGGGGAGCAGTATCGGCCCTTGGTGGAGATGGGGGTGGCCGGCTTCTGGCACGACATGAACGAGCCCACGGTGTTCGTTGCCTGGGGCGAGCCGACGTTCCCCCGCACGGTCCGCCATGCCCTGGAAGGGCAGGGGGGCGACCACCGGGAGGCCCACAACGTCTACGGGTTGCTGATGAACCGGGCGGCGTGGGAGGCGCTGCGGGCGCTGCGGCCGGACCGCCGGCCCTTCCTGCTCTCGCGGTCGGGCTGGGTGGGGCTCGCCCGCTACGCCTGGCACTGGACGGGGGACGTGGAGAGCACCTGGGCGGCGCTGCGGCGGACCATCGCCATCGTGCTGGGGCTGGGGCTTTCGGGGATCCCCTACACCGGATCGGACATCGGCGGGTTCAGCGGGGCCCCCTCGGCCGAGTTGTTCGTCCGCTGGTTCCAGGCGGCGGCCTTCATGCCCTTCTTCCGGAACCACGCGGCGAAGGGGACTCCGCGGCGGGAGCCGTGGGCCTTCGGGGAGCCGGCCCTCTCCATCGTGCGCTCGTTCCTGCGCCTGCGGGTGCGCCTGTTGCCCTATCTGTACACCCTGGCCTGGGAGGCGGCGCAGACCGGCCATCCGCTGGTGCGCCCGCTGTTCTGGTTGGATCCGGCGGATCGGGCGCTCTGGGAGGTGGAGGACGCCTTCCTGCTCGGCCCGGCCGTGCTGGTGGCCCCGGTGACAGCGCCCGGCGCCCGGTCCCGGCCGGTGCGGCTGCCCCGCGGGATCTGGTATGACTTCTGGACCGATCGGCGGTTCCCCGGGCCGGGGACGATCGCGGCGGAGGCCCCGCTGGAGCGCCTCCCGGTCTTCGTGCGGGCCGGGAGCGTCCTGCCGATGGCGGCGGAGGAGGGCCTGGAGGTGCACCTCTACGCGCCGGTGGACGGGGACGGCGAGGGGTGGATCTACACGGACGCGGGAGAGGGTTTTGGACCTTTCCGCCTCGAGCGCTGGGCCGTCACGCCCGCCCCGGGCAGGCTGCACGTGCGCCGGGCGGTGACGGGGCGCCTGCCCGAGGACGGGGGCCCCGTGCGGCTGTGGCTCCACGGATTCCAGGCCACCCGGGCCCACGTCGACGGGGCCGTCCTCGCCGTCCACGGTTCCTTCGCGATGCTCCCGTCGTTCCAAGAGGCTATTTTAGAGGGAAACTTCAATCCCGATTAGGCGATACAGGAACGATCCGAATATGCGTCGATAGTTTCCTTGTGGGCTACATGAACAGTGATTGCGGGAGGCGATGGTAGCGATGGGGCACGGCGGTATGCGCGGGGGCTGGTGTCGGCGAACGATGGGGAGCGGGTGCAGATCCCGCCGCGGGGACGGGGCAAGGGGGATTTGCGGCCGGAGGATACGGTGGGCCGAGGGCCGGTGGCGCGGCGGGCGGTGCCGCGTTCGGAGGACGACGCGCGGGCCCTCCGAGCGGGTCCCCTTGATGATTTGTATAATGTATATTAAACAAATCAAAAACCGCGGTACCAACGAGCCGGTGGCCCAGGGCCTGGTCCCTTCCCCACCGCGGGGCCTTATCTCTCGAGCCCGTCGACCGGAGAGGCGAACGCCTGGTCCATGAACTCCAGCCGGTTGCCGAAGGGATCCCACGTGTAAAACCGCCGCACGCCTGGGACCCCCTCGTCCCAATGCACGGGATGGCCGTGCTGCGTCAGGCGCTCTGCCAGCCCCTCCAGGTCCTTCGCCTCGAAGGCACAGATGGCCATAAAAGCGGCGGGCCGCTTCCTCCCCGCCTGGGGGGATCGCGATCTGAACGTGATGCAATCCAAGGATCATCGTTCTGCCTCCCGAAGGTCGCCGTCCGTCTCCCTATCCATCGACCAACGCCCTGGAGTATCGCATAATCATGCCAAGAGGAGCTGGCGGGAGGTCCGGATGGATCATGTCGACCCGGTCGGACGCCGGCGGTGCGCCCACCCACCCCTGCGCAACGTCGGGGTCGCCGGCGGTCGCCAACGGGCTCCGGGCGGCCCGCCCTTGAACGACAGACGGAGGATCCATGAGGGAGCGCGAGCCTCTGACCGTGCGGATGGCGGCCCTGGCCTTCCTCGAGGCCTTGGCCGTTCGATACGGGCGGAGCGACCGGACCGTGCGGACGTATCGGACGGCGCTGCGCCGGTTCCTGGAATACCTCTCCGCGTTGGGCCTCGACCCCGACCAGGCGAAGACCGCGGATCTGGATTTGGGGATCGTCCGCGATTTCATCACCTACCTAGAGGGATGTTATCGCTCTCGGGGGCGGGCCCTCCCGCCGGCCACCCGTCAGACCTATCTTTCGGCCGTGGCGGGCTGGGTGGACTTTCTGCTCGACGAGGGCCTGTGGACGCTGCCTGCTGAGGAAGCCCGGCGGTTGGCCCGGGAGATCCGCGCCCAGCGGGGGCGGGCTGCCCCTCCCCTGCCCCGGCTCCCCCGCGAGGAGTTCCTGGAGGCGCTGCTCTCGGCCGCCCGGGCCCGCCCCCCGTCCCGCTCCCGGCGGAAAGAACTGCTGCGCCGGCGGGATCTGGCGCTGCTGTTGACCCTGCGCGGCAGCGGGATCCGTGTGGCGGAACTGGCCGCCCTGCGGCGAGGGGATTTCGACCCCGCCCAGGGGATCCTCTGGATCCGCCAGGGGAAAGGTGGGAAGGAGCGGCTCGCCTTCCTGGACCCCGCGGCGGTGGAGGCCCTGGAGGCTTACCTGCGGGCCCGCGACACAAGCGTCCGGGGCAAGGTCGCCACCGCCTTGCCCCTGTTCGCCCGCCATGACCGAGGGGCCGGCGGGCGGACCCTCCCCATGACCCCCGAGGGGGTTCGGCGGGCGCTGCGCCAGCTCGCTCGGGAGGCGGGCCTGCCGGAGGCCATCACGCCCCACCAGTTCCGCCATTACTTCGCCACCCGGGTGTTGGAGGCCACCGGAGATCTGGCGGCGGTGCAGGATCTGCTCGGCCACGCCTCCCCGACCACCACCCGTCGCTACGCCCGTGTCTCTCCCCGGCGCCTGCAAGCCGTCCATCGGAAGGCCTTCGGCGGGGAGGCGCCGGGGACCGAGGAGGGCCCCTAAGGCGTCCCTCGTCTGGTGGGCGGCGCGCGCTTGGCGCATAATCGTAGAGGGAGCAACCGAAAGGAGGTCGCAGATGGCGGAGGCCCGGAAGCGCTGGCAGGAGGAAGCCCGATCCCACGCCCGGGCGGCGACCCGGGAGTTCCGGGAGGCGATGAAGGCGATGTTCCCGGAGGGCTTCTGGCGGCACCTGCGCGCCGCCCGCCGGGAGGCCCTCCTCTCCCTCCGGGCGGTTCTGGACGGCCTGCTGGAGGAGGAGGCTCCGTCGGCCCAGAAGGACCCGGCCTGAGCCCCTGAGCCCCCCGGAAGCCGTGCGGCCGGCTGGCGCCGAGCCGGCCGCTTTTCCTTAGAGGGATCTCGTCCTGGAGGACGCTGAGCTCCTCGATGATGAAATCGGGCAGGAGATCCACCCGGGCGCTCAGGAACTGTCCCAGTTGGATGAAGGTCCCGCCCAGGTCCACGGCCCTGCGCCCGGAGGCCCGTCGTGGAGCCCCGCCTCTATCTCAAGCCGGGCCACGATCGCCCGGTCCGCCGCCACCATCCCTGGGTGTTCTCGGGCGCCCTGGGGCGCTTGGAGGGCCCGGTGGCCGATGGCGGCGTCGTGGAGGTGTTGTCCTTCGACGGCGAATGGCTCGCCCGGGGCTATCTCAATCGCCGCTCCCAGATCTTGGCCCGGCTGCTGACCTGGGACCCGGGGGAGGCCATCGACGAGGCCTTCTGGGAGCGTCGGCTGGAGCGGGCGCTGCAGGCCCGGGCGGCCCTGCGGCTGGAGGAGATGACCTCCGCTTACCGGCTGGTTTTCGCCGAGAGCGATGGCCTCCCAGGCCTCATCGTGGATCGCTACGGGGACTTCCTGGTCCTTCAATCCCTGACCCTGGGTGTGGAGCGCTGGAAGGAGGTCATCGTCCGGCTGCTGGCGGAGCGGTTGCATCCCCGCGGGATCTACGAACGGAGCGACGTGGAGGTGCGGGCGAAGGAGGGGCTGGCGCCGGCGGAGGGGGTCCGCTTCGGCGAGCCGCCCCCGCCCCGCCTGCTCATCACCGAACACGGTCATCGCTTCTACGTGGATGTGATCCGTGGGCAGAAGACGGGATTCTATTTGGACCAGCGGGAGAACCGCCGGCGGGCGGCGGCGTACCTGGCGGGGGCAGAGGTGCTGAACGCCTTCTCCTACACCGGGGCCTTCGCCGTCTACGCCCTGAAGGCCGGGGCCCGCTTTGTGGTCAACGTGGACACCTCGGCGGAGGCCTTGCAGGGGGCTGTGGAGAACCTCCGACGGAACGGGTTCGACGAGCGCCGCTTTGAGAACATCGAGGGAGATGCCTTCCAGGTGCTGCGGCGGATGCGGGCGGAGGGCCGCCGGTTCGACGCGGTGATCCTGGACCCCCCCAAGTTCGCCTACGCCCAGGCCCACCTGCCGCGGGCCGCCCGCGGATACAAGGACATCAACCTGCAGGCCCTGCACCTGATCCGCCCCGGCGGGCTGCTCATCACCTTTTCCTGTTCCGGGTTGGTGTCACCGGATCTCTTCCAGAAGATCGTTTTCGCCGCCGCCGAGGACGCCGGGCGGGATGTCCAGATCCTCGAGCGCCTCTCCCAGGCGCCCGACCACCCCGTCCGCCTCTCCTTCCCCGAGTCCGAATACCTGAAAGGGCTGATCTGCCGGGTCTGGTGAGCGACCTGTCCTCCCTCCTCCGTGGGACCTGTCGTAAATGGGTGGCCCGGTTGCTTCCCCTGCAAGCCCAGGGCCAGTGTATGGGTGGTGGATTGGGGGGCGGTGGAGGTGGTGGTGGGGCGTGGGCCCTCGGGAGGCAGTGTTGCTGTGACCGGGCTCAGGCCCGGCGTCGAAGGCGGGCGAGGGCTTCCAGGAAGCGATCGATTTCCTCTTCCGTGTTGTAATGCAGCGCCCCGACGCGCACCAGACTCCCCTTCCCTTCCAGCCCCAGGCGCTCGGTCGCCCCGATCGCGTAGAAATTCCCGTCCCACACGAAAATGCCCTCGCGGGCCAGGGCCTCGGC
>NZ_PSLG01000010.1:21943-42950 GCF_040289485.1 Thermoflexus sp. | reverse complement strand
AATGGGGGTCTGGAGGGCGGGGAAGGCCTCGCGGATCTGCCCCACCCATTCCGGCGTTGCCATGGATGTTCCCCCGTTGTCTTCCCGCTTTTTCAGGGCAGCGTCCGCGCCAGGGCCTGGAGGAGGCGTCCCAGTTCCCTGCCCAGCCGCCCGAGGAAGACGAATTGCCCTAGCCACAGCCGGTCCAGAGGGACGGGTCCCATGCGCGGCACGTCCTGCAGCCCGTAGCGCGCCAGCAAGAGGAGGTTCCAGAAGATGGCGCCGACGCCGAGCCCGAGCACTGGCCCTTTCCCCCAGCGCCGCTCCCACGCGGCATACAGGGCGGCTAGCCCCACGCCGAAGGCCGGGAAAAGCCCGGTCAGCAGCCGCGGTCCGAAGGCCGCCGCGCCGGACCACGCGCTCCAGGCGCCGACCAGGGCCACCTGGGCCAGGATCTGGGCCCCCATCCGGGCGGCCCAGCCCGGCCGGTGGGGGGCGAGATGGCGGACCAGCCCCCACAGGGCGAAGGCCGATATCGGCGTCCAGAGAAACAGCCCGCGGTCCGTGGAGAACAAGACGTCCAGGAGGTGGGGCGAGCGCCAATCGAAGGACCCTGCCCCGACGCGGGCGTAGGGGTTGAGGACCAGCCACGACCCGAAGACCACCCGCCACGCGACCATCTGGGGCAGGAAGCCCAGCAGCCCCCCGAAACCCAGCCCCAGCAGCCGCCGCAGTCCCTCCGGCGGTCGACGCCAGGTGTGCCTCAGATCTTCCAGCGCGGCCCACACCAGCCACGTGGCGTTCTGGTAGCGGACGCAGGCCGCCAAACCTCCGATGGCCCCCAGGCGGAAGCGGGCCCACCCATCCCAGCGCCCCGTCCCCAACCACGTCCGAAGGAAGAGGGCGTTGACGAAGAAATCGACCGCATGGGCCATGAACGGATGGGCCGACATGTAGAAAATCAACGGCGAGGCCAGCCCGACGCTCAGCGCCGCCCACAAGGCCAGCGGCGGCGGGGCGACGGCCTCCGCCAGGCGGAAGGCCAGCCACAGGCCGATCCCTGCGTAAACGGCGGAGCCCAACCCCGTCAGGACCTGGTAGGGTGCACTGAAGCCATCGACACCCACCGGAGCCCCCAACGCCCGGGCGAGGCGTGCCAGCCCGTGGGCGGTCAGGAAGAAAGGGGACCACAGCAACGCGGGGCCCACCGGCCACTCGTTCAACCGGTAGCCGGTGGGGGAGATCCCGCGCGCGGAGAGCACCCCGTAATGGGCGAAGGTCGCGCTGGCGTCCAGGTCCCCCTGGATCACCGCCGCCCGCAACCACGCGTAATACGCCACGGGATCCATGCCGCGGATCTCAGGCCGGAAGAGGGCCAAGAGGATCCCGATCCAGACCGTCACGAGGATGCCGGCGGCGCGACGGTTCCAGGGACCCTTTCCCCCATGAGTTGCACCCACAGCAGCAGCCCTCCCAGCGTCGCTAGATCCAAAAGCGGCGTGAAGCCCACCCGCAGACGCCACAGACCGCTCCACAGCGCCATGCCGCTGTAGGCAGCCAGAAGCCCCCAACGGCCCGTCGGCCCGCAACGGGCCCGGACGGCCAGGGGGATGGCAGCGATCGTGAAATGGTGATACCAGGTCCCCGGGTTGGCCAGCAAGGCGGCCATCAGCCACCCTCCGGCTACCCGATCCGACCAGGGACCGGTCCCGGGCCGTCCGCTGCGGATCAGGGTGACGAGGACCAGCCCGAGGGCCAGCCCCATCCCGACCCCTTGGGCGAGGTCTGGCCGGTCAGCGATGGAGAACCCATAGGGGTGGTGGGTCAGCCAGCGGGCGGCCAACCCCGGCAGGCTCTGCGCCGGCGGGTAGGCGATGGCGCCCGTCCGGGCGGGGAGCCCCATGAACCCCAGCGCCGCCGGCCCGAAGGCCAAGAGCGAGAGCCCCAGGGCCAGCCCGGCCTCGCCCAGGGTCGCTCCCAGTGCCCGCCAGCGGCCCCGCCAGAGCAGATAGGCGGCCAGCCCGACTCCGATCGGCTTCACCATCATGCTGATCCCCAGCAGGCTCCCTCCCACCCCTTCCCGTCCCCTCCGGAGGGCCCAGAAGGCCCCGGCCAGCAGCGCGGTCGCCAGGGGGTTCACCTGTCCGGCGTAGAGGCTGACGAAAAACGGTGGGAACAGCCCGACGGCGAGCCGGATCCCGGCCCGCCCCTGGGGCGTCCGGGCGGATCCCGCGAGGACTTCTGCCGTCGCCCATGCCCCCAGGGCCTGCAGCAGCACCCAGGCCCGCCGCCCGCGGTCCGGCAGATCCACCAGCGGCTGGACCAACAGGGCTGTCAGTGGCGGATACCGATAGGGCAAGGTATAGCGGGAGAAGCCCAGGCGGGCCGCCGCCCGCGTGTAGTCCTCTGCCGTCCAGCGGTAAACGTTCTCCCCACGGCGGAAGCCATCCGCCGTCATGAGATAGACTGGGTAATCCACCGGCGAGGGGCCGGCGGCCATGACACCGGCCGCCGCCGCGTAGGCCGCCAGCAGGATCGCGCGGCTGAGGAGCTCAAGGCCCTTTCCCCCCATCATTGCCCATGTTCCCTCTCCTGTCCCCTCGATAGCGGCCGGGCGGCCCCCGGCCCAAGCGCTTTTTCCCTTGTCAACCTCCTTCTCTCCGCAGTAAGATAAGCCTGTGAAGATCCATCCACAAGCGGGATCGCGGCCCGTTCGCCGGAAGGGAGGTGCGTGCGATGAAGAAGTGGGTCTATCTCTTCGAAGAGGGTTGCCAGGAGATCCTGGCGGAGCGCCGGCGGGACCTCCTGGGCGGGAAAGGGGCCGGTCTGGCCGAGATGGCGGGGGCGGGTCTTCCCGTGCCGCCTGGCTTTACCATCACCACCGAGGCGTGCAACGCCTACTTCGCCGCCGGCCGGCGGTTCCCCGAGGGGCTGTGGGAGCAGGTCCTGGAGGCTCTCCATCGGGTGGAGGAGAAGGTGGGCCGCCGCTTTGGAGATCCCGACAATCCCCTCCTGGTCTCCGTCCGCTCCGGCGCCAAGTTCTCCATGCCCGGCATGATGGACACCGTCCTCAACGTCGGCCTCACCGACGAGACGGTCCGGGGCCTCATCGCCCAGACCGGCGATGAGCGTTTCGCCTACGATGCCTACCGCCGTCTCATCCAGATGTTCGGCCGCATCGTCAAGGGCGTTCCCGGCGAGAAGTTCGAGCACATCCTGGACCGCTACAAGGCGAGGACAAAGGGCAAGCAGGACACCGATCTCACCGCCCCCATGCTCCAGGAGATTGTGGAGGAGTTCAAGTCCCTCTACCGCCGCGAATTGGAGGAGGAGTTCCCCCAGGATCCTCTGGAGCAGCTCCGCCAGGCCATCCGTGCCGTCTTCGACTCCTGGTTCGGAAAGCGGGCGGTGGATTACCGCAACTTCTACAAGATCCCCCATGACCTGGGCACCGCCTGCAACGTCCAGACCATGGTCTTCGGCAACATGGGCTTCGATTCGGCCACCGGCGTGGCCTTCACCCGTAACCCTGCCACCGGGGAGAAGGAGCTCTACGGCGAGTACCTCCCCAACGCCCAGGGCGAGGACGTGGTGGCCGGCATCCGCACCCCCCTCAAGATCACCCGCAAGGCCTCCCAGGAGTGGGCCCGGGAGCACGGGATCTCCGAGGAGGAGCGCCGGCAGCGCTATCCCAGCCTTGAGGAGCTGATGCCGGAGACCTACCGGCAGTTCCTGGAGATGGCTGCGCTGCTGGAGCGACACTACCGGGATGTCCAGGATCTGGAGTTCACCATCGAGCGTGGCCGCTTGTGGATGCTCCAGACCCGCACCGCCAAGCGCACGGCCAAGGCTGCGGTCAAGATCGCCGTGGACATGGTCCACGAGGGCCTCATCACCAAGGAAGAGGCGGTGATGCGGGTGGAGCCTGAGCAGATCAATCAGTTGCTCCTGCCGCGCTTCGATGAAAAGGCCAAGGAGCGGGCCCGGGAGAGGGGGGATCTGCTGGCCCGCGGCCTCAACGCCTCGCCCGGCGCGGCGACAGGCCATGCCGTCTTCGACGCCGACACGGCGGAGGCCTGGGGGCGGGACGGGCGGCCGGTGATCTTGGTCCGCCCTGAGACCACCCCCGACGACGTCCACGGCATGATCGCCGCTCGCGGCATCCTCACCCAGCGCGGCGGGGCCACCTCCCATGCGGCGGTGGTGGCCCGGGGCCTGGGCAAGCCGGCGGTGGTTGGCTGCGAGGCCCTGCAGATCGATCTGGAGCGCAAGCAGTTCTCGGTCAACGGCCGGGTGATCCGTGAGGGCGACTTCATCTCCATCGACGGCAGCACCGGCGAGGTGTTTGCCGGCCAGATCCCCACCCTCGATCCCAACCTGGCCGAGGAGCGGGAGCTGGCGGAGCTGCTCTCGTGGGCCGATGAGTTCCGCCGTCTCCAGGTCTGGGCCAACGCCGACTACCCGCGGGACGCCCGCAAGGCCCGGGAGTTCGGCGCGGAGGGCATCGGCCTCGCCCGCACGGAGCATATGTTCTTCGAGGCGGACCGCCTGCCCTATGTGCGCCAGATGATCCTGAACGCCCCCGAGGCCCAGCGGGTGCTGGATCAGCACCGGGCGGCCCTGCAGGCCCTCCAGGCCCGTCCGGAGGATCCCAAGGCCCAGAAGGCGCTGAAGGAGGCTGAACGGGCGGTTCGGACCTCCAAGGCCCTCAAGGCCTACCGCAAGGCCCTCGACCGGCTGCTGCCGGTCCAGCGCAAAGATTTCGAGGGCCTCTTTGAGGCCATGGACGGCCTGCCGGTGATCATCCGCCTCATCGACCCGCCCATGCATGAGTTCCTCCCGCGTTACGAGGAGCTGTTGGCCGAGGTCATGGCCCTCCGGACCCGGCTGGAGGAGCGCCGCAAGATCAAGGGGTATCGCCCACGCAAGGGGGAGAAGTCCCTGAAGGAACTGGAGGCGGAGTTGGCGGAGAAGGAGGCCCTGTTGCGGGCTGTCAACGCCCTGCGGGAGATGAACCCCATGCTTGGCCTGCGGGGCATTCGCCTGGGCATCCTCTATCCGGACATCATCCGGCTGCAGGTCCGGGCCATCTTCGAGGCGGCCTGCAATGTGAAGCGGCGGGGCATCACCCCCAAGCCCGAGATCATGGTCCCCCTCAGCGCGGATGTGCGGGAGCTCCAGATCGTTCGGGAGATCGTGGACGAGGTGGCCCGCGAAGTGATGGCGCGGGAGGGTCTCTCTATCGATTATAAGTTCGGGACCATGATCGAGGTCCCGCGGGCGGCCCTGCTGGCCGGGGAACTGGCCCAGGTGGTGGAGTTCTTCTCCTTCGGCACCAACGACCTGACCCAGACGGTCTGGGCCATCAGCCGGGACGACGCCGAGGGCAAGTTCCTGTTGCGCTATCTCGAAGAGAAGATCCTCCCTGAGAACCCCTTCCAGGTCCTGGACCGCAAGGGTGTGGGGCGGATCATGCGGATCGCTGTTGAGGAGGGGCGGCGGACGCGGCCGGACCTGGAGGTGGGGATCTGTGGCGAGCACGGTGGGGATCCGGCGTCCATCGCGTTTTGCCATGAGATCGGCCTGAACTATGTCAGCGCCTCGCCGTATCGTGTGCCTGTGGCCCGGCTGGCTGCCGCCCAGGCTGCCCTGAAGGAGCGCGCTGCCCGTATTGAGACCCGCTGAGCAGGTTCCTTCTCGCGTATGGTCGGGGGGCATCCCCTCCGGATGCCCCCCGTTTGGGTCATCGGCCCTCGAAGGCCATCCCCCGTTCCCGGAGGCTGACGTAGGTTCCCCGCCCGATGATGAGGTGGTCCAGCACGGCGATCCCCAGCAGCCGCCCAGCTGCTACCAGATCTCGCGTGAGTCCGATGTCCTCTGCGGATGGCGTGGGATCCCCGGAGGGATGGTTGTGGGCCACGATGAGGGCCACGGCGTTGCGCCGCACGGCTTCCCGAAAGATCTCTGCCGGCCGCACCATGGCGGTGTTCACGTTGCCCACGTAGATCGTGGGGATGGCCATCACCCGTTGGCGGGTGTCCAGCAGGATCACCCGCACGGTCTCCTGCTCCAGATCCCCCATGTCGGCCAGCAACAGGTAGGCGTCCTGGGCCGAGAGGACCTGGGGCCGTTCCTCCGGGGTGGCGGCGGCGAGGCGGCGCCCCAGTTCGATGGCTGCCTGGAGCTGGGCGGCTTTGGCCAACCCTACCCCGGGAAAGCGGGCCAGTTCATGGGCCGAGGTCCGGGCCAAGCCGGGCAGGCCTCCGCAGGCCTGCAGCACCCGTTGGGCCAGTTGAAGGGCGTTCTCCCCGCGCCGGCCGGTTCGCAGCAGGATGGCCAGCAGCTCTGCTGTGGAGAGGGCGCCTGGCCCCAGCCGGAGCAGTCGCTCCCGCGGGCGCTCGGCCTCTGGGAGATCTTTCAGCGTGATCCATCGGGACAGCGATGGCTCGTCCATCCCTGGCGCCTGTGAAGGATGTTCCATGGAAAATGATAACCGGTTGGTAGGTCAGTGCGAGGACGGGGACGAGGGTCAGACGGGTGGGCTCTTCAGCCCGCTTCCGGTCAGCATCACCACCGCGGCGCGGTCTTCCGGCCGCAGGGCCTGCTTCCAGGCGGCCATGGCTAGGGCGCCGGTGGGTTCGACGAAGAGGCCGGTTCGGGCCAGTTGATCTTGGGCGGCGCGGATTTCTTCTTCCGAGACGGCCAGGAGGGCACCGCCGGTGGCCCGGACGGCGGCCAGGATCTCCCGGCCGCGTGGAGGGGCAGCGATGCGGACACCTTCGGCGATGGTCTCCCCCTCCGGGACGGGCTCCGGGTCCTTCTGCCCGGCGGCGAAGGCCCGGGCCAGGGGGGCACAGGCGGCGGCCTGAACGCCGTAGAGCCGCGGCGGGCGTTCGATATAGCCGGCGGCCAGCAGGGCTTCGAAGCCCAGGTAGAGACCCAAGAAGAGCATCCCGTGACCCAGGGGGACAAGGATGGCGTCGGGGGCGCGGCCCAGTTGTTCCCAGATCTCCCAGGCTGCGGCGGCTAGCCCGAGCAGGATGAAAGGGTTGTAGACGTGGCTGGCATAGATCCCGCCGGTCTGCAGTGCTTCCTCCATGGCTTGGGTGGCGGCCTGCCGCGGCCCAGAGACCTCGATCAGGTGCGCGCCCATTCGGCGGATTTGGGCCTTCTTGGCGGGCGATGCGTGGGCAGGGACGAAGAGCGTAGCCCTCAGGCCGGCCCGGGCGGCGTAGGCGGCTAGGGAGGCTCCGGCGTTGCCGGAGGAGTTGTCCATCACCTCGCGGACGCCGAGGGCACAGAGGGCGGCCAGACCGGTGGCGGTCCCCCGGTCCTTGTAAGAGCCGGTCGGCGTGAGATAGTCCAGTTTCGCCCAGAGGCGGCCGTCGACATGGGGGAGAGGGATCAATGGGGTCCAGCCCTCCCCTAGGGTCAGGGGCTCGCCGGGCAGCGGCCACAGGTCGGCGTAGCGCCAGATCCCCGGTCGGTGGGGCCGGATGGCGTGGTGGTCGAAGGGGAGCGGTCGGAGGGGTTCCCACGGCCCCCCGCAGGTGCCGCAGTGCCACTGGTGTGGGTCGTAGGCAGCGGTCTGATGGCAGCGGGCACAGCGAACGGTAAGCATAGGGGCTCTCTCATTCCAAGACGATGCGGCGGAAGCCCTCGGCCAGGATCTCCCGGCCGTCGATGGAGTGGCGCAGCCGCTCCCGCAGGCGCTGTTCCAGGGCAGCGAAATCTCGGATCTGGCTGGCGTGACAGCGGAGGGCGGCGAGCTTCCGGTCGAAGGTGTCGGTGATGTCCACCCAGTGGTTGGCGTGCTCGGTGGTGGCGAGGTAGACCTCCTGGACACGGTGGGGTTCCAGGCCCTCGCGAAGCAGCTCGGGGAAGTAGAGTGGGTTCCCGGCGGCGGGGAAGATGGCATCCAGCGTGGCCAGTCCGATGGCGCGGTGGTCGTTGTGGTTAATGTAGCGGTCACCTCGGATTAGGGTTTGTGGGTCCATGGTCACCACGATCTCAGGGCGGTAACGGCGGATCACCCGCACAATGTCTCGGCGGAGGGAGAGGTTGGGCTCCAGGGTGCCGTCGAGGTAGTTCAGGAAGAGAACTTCGCGGACGCCCAGGATGGCTGCGGCGGCGTGCTGCTCGGCCTCTCGGATGGCGGCCAGGCGCTCTGGATGCATTGTGGGATCGTCGCTCCCTTTGTCCCCGCGGGTGGCCAAGCAATAGATCACCTCGTGCCCTTCCTGGGTCCAGCGGGCGATGGTGCCTCCGGCGGCGAACTCGGGGTCGTCCGGATGGGCCATCATCACTAGGATGCGCATGATGGTCTCACCTCCCTTCATGTCGTTTTTCGGAGGACACCCTCCGTTCGCACCGTGTAGTTTGGCGGACAGAGGAAGATCTCTAGAAAGATGCGCTCGATCTCTTCCGCGATGGCTTCCGGGTTCTCCCCGGTGAAGGATTTGCTGGGGTTGGTCTCCCGAAGTTGGGTGGGGACGTGCCAGCCCATGGCGCGTAGGCGCTCCTGCATCGCGGGGGACAGGGGACGGGCCTTGCGGTGGGGTCCCCAATCCCCGCTGCACACCTCGCCGCGGAGCCCGCTGACTGTCCGTTCAAATTGGACATAGGCCAGGGGTCGCCCGGGGATCTCGAAGACGAGGGCGCTCCCCGGCGGGGCTTGGATCAGGCTCTGGAGTTGTTCTCGGAAGAGTTGCTTGCGTTGTTCGGGCGTGTTGGCTTTCATGGCGGAAACAGATTCTTCGCGCGAGGGATGCTGAAGCGGTCGCGCCTCACCGAGGCGCCAGGTGGGCAGAGACTCAGCCCGGCCGGAAGGCAGGGTCCCTGTCCTGGGTGATGGGGATTGGTTCTTGGCCCAGGTGGCGGGCGATCTGTTGTGAGAGGAACTCCAGATCTTCCCGGACGAAACCGACGCTGATTTTCTGGATGATCCCGTGTGGGTCGATCAGGAACCAGGTAGGCACGTGGGTGAGCCGATAGGCCGTGCTGCTTTGGAAGGCGTAATCGATGGCGATGGGGAAGGAGAGTCCCAAGGATTGGCGGAGGGTCTGGGTGGTTTCGGGGTCGTCCTGGCTGACTCCCAGCAACCGCCAGTTTTCGGAGGCATAGGCTTGATAAAGGCGCTCCAGACAAGGCAGGATGAGCCGTGAGGTGGTGCACTCGGCCTTGAAGAAGGCCAGCACTGTCGGTTTCATGGGGGTGGCGGGGGCTTCGATTCGGGTTTCCCCCTCAGGGGTGGCCATCACCAGGATAGGCGCTGGATCGCCAGGCCTTAGCGTGGTCATGGGCATTCCCTTCCCAGCTGGGGTTCTCCAGAGAAATTAAATTACACCCATCCGCGGGGCAGTGGCAATTTTTTCCCGGGGTTCATGATCCCCTTGGGGTCGAAGAGGAATTTCACCGCCAGGAGTTTCTCTAGTGTGGTGGCTGGGAAGGCCTGGAAGAGGAAGTCTCGCTTGAGCAGGCCGATCCCGTGTTCCCCGGAGAGGACCCCGCCTAGGTTGAGGGCGGTTTCGAAGATCTGGGCGGCTGCGTTGGCGATGCGGGTCATGGCTTCCGGATCCCGGCGGTCGCAAAGTAGTGTGGGATGGAGGTTCCCGTCCCCGATATGCCCGTAGATCAGGATAGGGACTTCGGTTTTGTGGGAGATCTGTTGGATCTGGCGGATCATTTCAGGGATCCGGGAACGGGGGACGGTGATGTCCTCGCTGAATTTATAGGGGGCCATTCGGCCGATGGCGGGGGAAATGTTGCGGCGAGCCTCCCAAAGGATCTCCGCCTCCTCGGCGTTGTTGGCTATGCGAACCAGACGGCCGCCATGGGCCGCCATGGACGCTTGCATCCGGGCCAGGGCCTCCCGGACCGCCGTTGCCTCCCCGTCTGCCGCCACCAGCAGCAGCGCCTCCGCCGTCACCGGCAGCCCGCACGGCCGGAACGCCTCCACCGCCCGCATCACCCCCCGGTCCATCAATTCGATCATCAGCGGCAGAACCCCTGCCCCCAGCAGGGCCACCACCGCCTCTCCCGCGGCCTCCAGCCGGTCAAAGGCGACCGCCATCGCCCCCAGCGCCGGCGGCCGCGGCAACAGCCGCACCGTCACCTCGGTGATCACCCCCAGCGTCCCCTCCGAGCCGATGAACAACTGCTTGAGATCGTAGGCCGACACATCCTTCATCACCCGTCCCCCCAGCCGCAGCACCTCCCCGCCCGGAAGCACCACCTCCAACCCCAGCACATAATCCCGCGTCACCCCATACTTCAAACACCGCGGCCCCCCCGCGTTGGTCGCCACATTCCCTCCTATCGTCGACATGTAAAGCGAGGCGGGGTCCGGCGGATAGAACAGCCCCCAGGCCTCCACCGCCCGCTGGAGATCATAGGTGATCACCCCAGGCTGGACCACCGCCACCCCATCGGCCGGATCGATGGCTAGGATCCGGTTCATCCGCACCAGGTTCAGGCAGATCCCCCCGCCCACTGGCACGGAACCGCCCGCCAACCCTGTCCCCCCACCCCGGGGGACCACCGGGACCGTGAGGTCCTGCGCCACCCGGAGGACGAAGGCGACATCGGCCGTCGATTCGGCATGCACCACCACGTCGGGCCACCCCTCCGTCCACGTGGCATCATAGCTGTAAACCGCCCGATCCGCCGGCGTCGCCGTCACCTGGTCCGGCCGCAACCCCGCCCGCAGTCGGGCTACCAACCCCTCCCGATCCACCGACCGCCCACCCATCTCCCCCACCTCGAATCCCTTCCAAGCGCAAGGCATGATGTCTATGCGAATTGGTCAGCGGAATAGGTTCCGGAGCACGAACCACAGGTTGGCTGGACGCTCCCCCAGCCGCCGCATAAAGTACGGATACCACTCTGTTCCATAGGGCACGTACACCCGCACCCGATACCCTTCCCCCGCCAGCCGCACCTGAAGATCCCGTCGGATCCCATACAGCATCTGAAACTCGAAAGCCTCCCGAGGCACCCCCCACTCCACCACCCGACGCAGCGCATGCCGGATGATCCGCTCATCATGGGTGGCGATGGCCACATAGGCCCCTCGCCTCCGCGCCTCCGCCGACAACAACCGCTCCATCAGCCGCACATAGTTCGCGTCCACATCCCGCTTCCGCGGATAGGCGATCTGCGGTGGCTCCCGATAGGCTCCCTTGCACAGCCGGATCCGCGCCATCCCCTCCTCGATCAGCCGCTCCACATCTTCCGCGCTCCGATACAAATAGGCCTGGATCGCCACCCGCGTGTTGGGATGATCCCGCGCCACCCGCCGATACAGCGCCAGCGTCCGCTCTGTATACGCGCTCCCCTCCATGTCGATCTCCACCACCGTCCCCACCGCCGCCGCCCGCTCTACCACCCGCCGCAGGTTCCGCTCGCAGACCGCATCGCCCACATCCAACCCCAAATGGGTCAACTTGACCGCTAGATGAGGTCGAAGCCCCAACGCCGCCAGCCGGTCCAGGGCCAGCAGATAATCCTCCGTCGCCCGCTGGGCGTCCTGCAGGCTCTCCACGTTCTCCCCTAAGTGATCCAGGATGCCGAGGATCCCCGCGGCCTCCAGTTCCTGGATCGCCCGGATGCCATCCTCCAAGCGCTCCCCCGCGACGAACCGCGCGGCCGCCCGCGCCACAAAATCCCAACGCATCACCCGTTCTTTCAGCGTCCGGTTCCGGGAGAGCGAGACAAAGAGCGCGCGCAGCATGAGGTCCCCTCCCCTCAGGTGCCGCTCCAGGTCGGCCCTCACCGCCGGAAATAGGCCTCCAGGATCTGCCGGGCCACCGGCGCCGCGCTCTGGGACCCCTCCCCGCCGTTCCAGATGAACACCAGAACCGTCACCTCGGGCGCCTCCGCCGGCGCGAAGGCCACGAACCACGCATGGGATGGCAGCCGCCGCCCCCGACACAACCCCATCCGGAAAGCCAGTTCGTCACAGAACTCCGCCGTCCCCGTCTTGCCGGCGACCCGGAGCCCTGGGATCCGGGCCCGCACGGCGGTCCCCCGCTCCACCGCCGCCACCATCCCCTCCCGCACCACCGCCAGATGCTCCGGCGCCACCGGCAACCGCCCGAGGACCTCCGGCTGAAAAGGCCGCAACCCTTGGCCGTCCGCGTCGGCGATCTCCCGCACCAGCGTCGGCCGATAGAGGATGCCCCCGTTGGCGATGGCGCTGATGGCGTTGAGCAACTGCAGCGGCGTCACCAGCAGATACCCCTGCCCGATCCCCAGGTTGTAGGTGTCCCCCGTGGACCAGGTCTCGCCCAGGGCCCGCCGCTTCCATTCCGGATCCGGCACCTGCCCCGCCGCCTCCCCCGGCAGCTCCACCCCCGTCGGCCGGCCCAGCCCGAAGGCCTTCATATACGGCACCAGCCGCCCGATCCCCAACCCCTCGAAGGCCGGCTCCCCGGGCACGTCATAGCCCCCGGCCACCTTGTAGAAAAACACGTTGCAGGAGTTGGCCAGGGCGTCCACCACGTTCTGCCAGCCGTGGCCGGTGCGCAGCCAGCAGAAGAAGCGCTGTGCCAGGCCGGGGTCGTTGGGGTAATACCGGTTGGGGACGATGATCTCCCCCGGGTCGAACAACTGCGTCCGCGGGGTGATCACCCCCTCCTGGAGCGCCGCCGCGGCCACCAGCGGCTTGAAGGCCGAGCCCGGGGCGAACTGCGAAGCCACCGCATGGTTCAGCAACGGCCTGAAGGGATCCTCCAGCAAACGGGGGTAGGCCTGGGGGAGATCCGGGCTGACGAAGAGATTGTTGTCGTATTCCGGGAGGCTGACCATGGCCAGGATCTCCCCCGTGGTCGGCCGCATCACCAGCGCTACCCCCCGGCGGGTGACCTCCCGCCCGGCGATCCGGTTCAGCGTCTCCAGTTGGGCCGCCAGGGCCCCCCGGGCCGCCGCCTGCAGGTCCAGATCCAGGGTGAGGGTGATCCGCGCCCCGGGCCGCGGCGGGATCTCCCCCAGGACCCGGATGGTCCGCCCCCGCGCGTCCTCCTCCACATACCGGACACCCTTGGCGCCCCGCAGCCACTCCTCCAGCGCGTATTCCAGCCCGGCGCGGCCCACCAGATCCACTGCCGGGTCGTATCCCGCCGCCTGATAGCGGGATGCCTCTTCCGCCGGGATGCGGCCGATGAACCCCACCACATGGGCTGTCAAGGGGCCGGTCGGATACTGCCGTCGCAGGACCGGCGCGACCTGCACGCCCGGCAGACGCTCGCCCTCCTCCAGCAACCGGAAGGCCACCTCCCGGTCCACCGGCTCCTTCAGCACCAGCGGGCGGAACGGCGCCTCCCGTCGGGCCGCCTCCACCCGCTCCCGGATCCCTGAGGCCCCCTCTCCGCCCGCCGAGGCGCCGCCCCCTTCCACCGGCAGCCCCAGCCAGCGGCCCAGGATCCGGTAGATTGCCTCCCGCTGCGCGGGGTCGGCGGGGAGGTCGCCGGGCACCACTTCCACCCGAAAGACGGGGTCGTTGCGCACCAGCGGGCGCCCCTGACGGTCCAGGAGCAACCCCCGGGGGGCCTCCAACGGGATGGACCGGAGACGGTTGCGCTCCCCCAGGACGCGGTAGCGGGGGCTTTCCAGGATCTGCAGCCGGTAGAGACGATAGCCCATCCCCAGGAACGCCAGGAGCACGAACAGGCCCCAGAGGATCAGGCGCCAACGCGGGGATGGACGCGGCGGCGGGGGGGGACGGAACACCGCCACGCTGTCCAGCGCTTCCGGCTCTGGCCTCGCTGGGTAAGATGCAGACATGGTCGGGACCTCGATGGCCGGGATCCCCGCCCGCGAACGTCCGCTTACCCCGACCACCAGACCGGGCGGTCCGGGGGGGGTCGCAACGCCCGCAGGGCCGGATACAGCACCAGCATCGCCAGCCCGTTCCACAGGGCCCCGGGGAGGATGATCTGCCCCAGGGCCCCTCGCAGGTCCACAGGATATTGTAAAACCGCCAGCAGGATCCCCCGAATCCCCTCGGCCAAGGCCGTCCCGGCCATCGCTGCCAGCGCGGGCATGGCCAGCCGACCCCGGAAGACCGGTCGGCTGAGTCCGTGGGCCAGCCCGGCCACCCCCAGCAGGGCCAGGACGCTCCCGCCGAAGGGACCGCCGGAGAACAGATCCAGCAGCACCCCGCCGCCGAAGGCCCACCACACCCCTTCCTCCAGCGGCCCCAAGAAGGCCATTGCCGCCACCACCAGCAGCACCAGGTTGGGGCGCCCGGGGTCCGGGAAGAACAGCGGCACCCACGCGGTCTGGAGCAGGGCTGCCACCGTCAGGATCCCTAGCGCCCGCCACGGCAGCCGACGCATCCGCCCTCCGCTCAAGGGGTTTCCGGCGTCTCCATCCCGGGAAACCCGGTAAGGACCAGCACCGCCGTCAGCCGCCGGGGGTCCACCGCGGGGCGCACCAGGGCCTGCCGGAAGGGCTCGGAGACCGGGAGGACCTGGGCTACCCGGCCGATGACGAGGGCCCGCGGGATCTGTCCGCCGACCCCAGAGGTAAGCACCACATCATCCGGCACGATGGCCTCCTCAGGGGCGACCAAATCCAATAAGAGGAAACCGTCCGGCCGGCCGACCACCACCCCCATGGCCCGGGTCCCCTGCAGGAGGGCCCCTACCATGCTCCCCGCATCCGTCAGGAGCCGCACACGGGAACGGGTGTGCTCCGCCGCGGCGATGCGCCCCACCAGGACGGCCCCCCGGGTGACCACCGGCATCCCCTCGCGGACGCCCTGTCGAGTCCCCACATCCAGGATCAGGGCACGAAGATAAGGATCCGTCTCGTAGCCGATGACCCGGGCGGCCACGAAGGTGCGCTGGGGGTTCTCCCGGACGAGGCCGAGCAATCCCTTGAGTTCCGCGTTCTCGGCGGCCAGTTCCTGCAGCCGTAGGTTCTCCGTCTCCAGCGCCTCCACCTGGGCCCGCAGGCGCTGCACTTCCCCCTGGAGGTCCCGCACCTCTCGCAGGAATTCGATCCCCTCCACCGCACGGCGCCCCAGGTCGGCAACCAGGCGCTGGATCGGGGTGAGGGGCACGGTCAGGATGGCTTCGAGCGGCTGTAGCCATCCCAATTCATGGAGGAAGAGCAACGCGATGGTGAGGCCGAGGACCAGCCAGAGGGATCCTCCCCGCCCACCCGGGCGCATGGCTCCTTCCCCGACGCCATGGACCCTATCGGCCGATGGGCTGGCCGATGCGCACCGGCGAACGGGCCGGCCGGCCGCGGTCCAGCGTGGTCAGCACGCGGTGCCAGGTGTCCAGGTCCTCCAGGACGCGGGCCGCCCCCATCGCCACGGCGGTCACCGGCTCTGGCGGCACCCAGCAACGGATGCGGGTCTCCTCGGTGAGGCGCTGGGCCAGCCCCTTCAACTGCGCGCCGCCTCCCACCAGGGCGATGCCAGTCTCCATAATGTCGGCAATGAGTTCGGGTGGGGTCTCGTCCAGGACGGAGCGCACGGTCTCCACGATGATGGAGACGGGATCCCGCAGGGCCTCCCGGATCTCGATGCTGGAGACCTCCACAGCGTCCGGGAGCCCGGTGACCAGGTTGCGCCCGCGCACCACCATGGTGCGCTCCTCGGGCAACGGATAGGCCGAGCCGATCTCGATCTTCACCCGCTCGGCCATCCGCTCGCCGATCAGCAGGTTGTAGCGCTGGCGCATGTAGTTGATGATGCTCTCGTCCATCTCGTCGCCGGCCACCCGCACGGAACGGCCCACCACGATCCCCCCCAGGGAGAAGACGGCCACCTCCGTGGTGCCGCCGCCGATGTCCACCACCATGCTGCCGCGGGCCTCGCCCACCGGGAGGCCGATGCCGATGGCCGCCGCCAGCGGCTCCTCGATCAGAAAGGCGGCCCGGGCGCCGGCCGCCAAACACGCATCATGGACGGCGCGCCGTTCCACCTCGGTGACCCCACTGGGGATGCCGACCACCACCCGGGGCCGCGGGATCGGGACCGGGACCTGCTGGTGGGCCTTGCGGATGAACTCCCCGATCATCTCCCGGGTGACCTCGAACTCAGAGATCACTCCATCCCGGAGCGGCCGGATGGCCACGATGTGGGCAGGGGTGCGGCCCACCATCTCCTTGGCGGCCTCCCCCACCGCCAGCACCTGCCGGCTGCGCCGGTCGATGGCCACCCACGAGGGCTCGTGGATCACAATCCCCTTGCCCCGCACGCACACCAAGGTGGTGGCCGTTCCTAGATCGATGCCGATGTCCAGGGAAAACAGCCCGAACAGCGCGTCAATCGGATTCCACACCGATCCGCTGCTCCCCAACCAAAGATGGAAGGACCAACGGGTCCGGCTGGATTATAGGGAGCCCCCTCGATTCCAGCAACCGGCCCGGCTTATGGGGGCGGGGCCACGGCAGCGAAGCCGAGGCGGGAAAGGAGGGCCCGCTGGACTGTCCACATGCGGCGGCGGGCACGCGGGGTGTGGTGGTCGTAGCCCAACAGGTGCAGCACGCCGTGGACGGCCAACAGAGCCAGTTCCCCCTCCAGCGGGTGGCCCTCCCGCCGGGCCTGTCGGGCTGCGTAGGGGAAGGCGATCACGACATCCCCTAGGTAACGGACGCCCGGGGCGGCCTCGTGGGCGGCCGGGAAAGCCAGGACATCCGTCGGCCAGTCGAGGCCCCGGTAGGTCCGGTTCAGGCGGCGGACCGTCTCGTCATCGGCTAGGACCACCGTGAGGGCCGCCTTCCCTTCCAGCCCGTGGGCCCGCAACGCCTCGCGGGCGGCCCGTCGGAGGGCGGCCAGGCGGCCGGGGGCCTGGAAGGCCCGAGGAGCACGCACCGAGATCCACGCAGGCGGGCTCATGGCCGGGGGATCTCCGGATACGCCAGGCGCGGGTGGAACATCCCCTGGAAGACCTGCAGGAAGGCCGCGCGGATCTCCTGCAGGTCCCGCATGGTCAACGGCGCCTCATCGAGTTGGCCGGACTGGATGCGGTCCTGGAACACCCGATCGAGGATCCGCTCCAGTTCCTGGGGGTCCTTCGGCCGGGCCGCCCGGACGGCCGCCTCGCAGCCGTCGGCCAACATCACGATGGCGGTCTCTTTGCTTTGCGGACGGGGGCCTTTATAGCAGAAGGCCGCCCGCTCCACCTGCGAAGGGTCCTCGGCCTCCTGCAGAGCCCGGTGGTAAGGGATGGCGACGCAGAGGGTGCCGTGGTGTTCCTGGATGAAGGCCCGCACCCGGCGGGGCAGGCGATGCCGACGCGCCAGCGCCAGGCCGTCCTCCACGTGGCGCATGATCGCCTGGGCGCTGGCGCGGGGATCCATCTGCTCGTGGGGGTTGTCCCCGTCGATCTGGTTCTCCACGAAGAGGTCGGGCCGGACCATCTTGCCGATGTCGTGGTAGAGGGCCCCGACCCGAGCCAGGAGAGGATCGGCCCCGATGCGCAGGGCCGCCTGCTCCGCCAGGTTGGCCACCATCAGCGTGTGATGGTAGGTCCCCGGGGCGCGGAGCATCAGTTGATGGAGCAGCGGGTGGGTCGGCCGGGCCAGTTCCAGGAGATGCAATGGGGTGGTGACGTCGAAGAGCGCCCCGAGGATCACAAACCCCGCCAGGGTGACGGTGACGGAGAGAACACCTGAGAGCAAGCCCATCCCAAGGACGACCGCCCCCTCCACCAGGCGGAGGGCACCGGCCTCCGCCATCGCGGCCATGCCGATGAGGCCGGTGATGAGGCCCGCCGCCAGCCCGGCCCGGAGCAGGGCCTGGAACCGCTCCAGTCGGTGGAGCAGCACCACCGTGGCCCAGTTGGCGAGGAGGGCCGCCGCCAGAACCGCCGGGGTCCGGTCGGCGATCAGGCCGAACCACACCGACCCGATGGCGGTGAGGAGGAGCGCCGGGACCGTCCCGACGCCGGCGGCCATCAGCATCCCCAGGCCGGCGGTGGGGTAGGCCCAGACCCATCCGGGGGCGAAGACCACCAGGAGGCGGGCGCCCAGGGTGAAGAGGCTATAGAGAGACAAGAGGGCCACCAGGCGACGGGGTCGCTCATGGATCTCCGGAATCACCCGGAAAAGGACCAACAAGAACACCCCGACACCCAGGGCGGCTACCGTGCCCCGGGCCAGCGGCAGATGGCGCGCCGCGGCGGAGGGGATCAAGCCGTATTGCTGGAGGGCCTCCAGGGTCAGGGCGTCCAGGACATCCCCCTGGCGGACGATGGCCTCGCCGGCCCGGATCCGACGGATCCGGGGAGGGATGGCCTCCCGAGCCTGGCGGCGGGCGGCCTCCGTCGCCTCCAGATCCAGGAAACTGTTGGGAAGGATGAGGGGAGCCACCAGGGCCGCCACCAGTTCCGCCTCCTCCTCCGTGAGGCGGGCGCTGACCCGATGAGGCAACTGCCGGATCACCCCGGGCCGGTCCTCCTCCCGGATGGGCTCCCGCATCACCTGGTCCAGAAGGCCCAGGGCCTCGCTGGCGACCCGGCCCCAGCGTTCCGCGTCCAAGGTCAGCAGGCGCTGGCGCTGCTCCGGGGATAGGGCCCTCAACTCCGACATGGCCTCCAAGCGCCGGACCCGCTCCTCCAGAGGGAGCGCCTCCTGGCGGATCCGACCGATGGCCTCCACCGTGCGGCGCAGAGCGTCGACCTGCTTCCGGGCGATGCGGGGGTCTGGAGCCGTGTAGATCGGGGCGACCTGGGCGGCGGCGGCCTCCCGGGCCTGTTCGGTGAGGACGGCGCTGACATAGCTCCGTTCATAGGGGGCGAAGAGGGTCTGGGGGGCCACCTGACCCACCTGCCATGCCTGGGCGCTGTCCTCCGCCACCGGCCAGGAGACCAAGCCGACGATCAGGACCGCCATGGCCGCCGTCCAAGCGGCGAGACCGGCCGCCCGCAGCAGCCGCAACCCCTTCGCGATGGGGGGCTTACGCATCGATGTTCCCTGTCCCCTTCGTCCTTCGGCGCCTGGGAGGTCGTGGAAGGCCGTTGTGGGCTCCAGGTCTTTCGATTTTACTCACTTTTCTCCAACTTGCCAGATGGCGGGGAGCGAGGTTCATGCCCGGCGCCCTCGATGATGCCACAGATCCCCGTCCTCCCGGACGCGGCGAAGCCGGCCTGGCGGCGCATCTGAAGGTCAAACCCCGCCCGGCCCGGCGACGTCCCCTGGCGGGGATCCCTAATGGAAGAAGGAGCGGAAGGCCACCAGGAACCCGATGGCCACCACGGCGCGGCGCACCCAGACGCGGTCCACCCGCTGGGCGAGGGTTGAGGCGGTGTAACCACCGGCCAGCGCCCCCAAGGCCATCCACAGCGCATCGCCCCAGAGCACCGCGCGGGATCCGATGAAATACAAGGCGGCGATCCCGTTGATGGTGAAAGCCAAGATGTTCTTCAGGGCGTTCATCTGATGGATGTCCTCCAAGCCCATCAACTCGAGGGCGGCCAGCATCAGGATCCCGATGCCGGCCCCGAAATATCCGCCGTAGAAGCCCACCAACAACTGGAAGAACGCGAGGGCCGCCCACCGCCATACGGAGAAGGGACCGAGGGGCCGGGGCCGCACGCGCTGCAGGCGGGGGCCGACCATGAGAAGCACGGTGGCGAACAGCAACAGATATGGGATGATCCCGCGGAAGATCCGCTCCGGCGTATGGAGCAACACCCAGGAGCCCAGGAACCCCCCGATCAGGGAAGGCCAGAAGAGGACCAGCAGCCAGCGGCGGGCCCGGCCGAGTTCCCGGCGGAACCCGAAGGCGCCGGCGATGGAGCCCGGCAGCAGGGCGACGGTGTTGGTGGCGTTGGCCAGGATCGGAGGACGGCCGATCCAGAGCAGGGCCGGGAAAGAGACCAGGGTCCCGCCCCCCGCGATGGCGTTCATGCCGCCGGCCAGGAACGCCGCCAGGAAAACCACAAGCCCATCGTGCATCCCCTGCCCTCCCCACGGGGTTCCAAAGCATGGGGCAACCGGCCGGTCAACCCCATCTGGGCCTTCGCCCGGAAACGGGTTCCATATATAGCCCGGCCAGCCGGGGCCCCGCAAATCGCGAACGAAAGCGGCGCCCCGGAACCCCCGGGCAGAATCCCGATGAAATGGCGCCCGCTGGATCGATCCGGCTGCCACGAGGAGGCGGACAAAGACGGTGAACCGCCAGGATGGGTCGCTGGGCCCTCTCATCCCTCGGCACGCCGTGCGCGCCCTCGAGGGGATCTGCACACCCTCCCCGTTCCTGGAATCGACGCTTTGGACCGGCGCAACCCTCTGGATGCGCCGGCTCGATCGCCGCGCGGGGCTGGAGGCAGGGGAGATGCTGGCCATCGGCCTCCTGGGAACCCTCTACTTCCAGGTGGATAGCCTGCTGCTGGCGTATCTGCGGGGTCTCAAGGAAGTGGGGCGATACCGCCCTCGAGGCGCTCCCCCTCAAGACCCGGCGGAGCGCTGCCTCTCCAGGTAATCCCGCAGGGCCACCGCATTGTTGTGCGCCGTGTCCCGCGCGCTGAAGAGCAGCGTGACGTTGCCCCGGCGGGCGGCCTCCAACAACGGACGCACAGCCTCCGGACGGGCGTCCAGTTCCTGGAAGTAGCGGCGGCGGAACTCCTCCCACTTCGCTGGGTCGTGGCCGAACCACCGCCGTAGGCCATCACTGGGGGCGACCTCCCGGAGCCATCCGTCGAGGGCGAGGGCCTCCTTCTTCACCCCCCGCGGCCACAGCCGCTCCACCAGGAACCGCTGCCCGTCGTCTGGATCGGGCGGATCGTAGACCCGCTTGACTCGGATCATGGCCCCCTCCGCTCCGCGAAATGAAATGGAGAGCGCCAGTCGGCTGCCCCCTCGCCGCCCGTGTCACGGCCAACCTCGAACCAGCACGATGGCGAAGAACAGCGCCCCCAGGCTGGCCAGCACCGTCAAACGGGCCAACACGGACGCGCGCGCCCGCCATCGGCGGGCCTCCCCATCCCCTGGGTCCGCCGCCATCGCCTGGGTGGCCCGCGGGCCGGCCCAGAAATCGTGCAAGGCGTTAAAGAGGAAGATCAGCGCCACA
>NZ_PSLG01000010.1:0-21843 GCF_040289485.1 Thermoflexus sp. | reverse complement strand
CCGCGGGCCGGCCCAGAAATCGTGCAAGGCGTTAAAGAGGAAGATCAGCGCCACAGCGGCCAGTTTGCCGGCCAGGGCCCGGCCGAAGGGGCCAGACCAGAAGGCCGGCTGCAGCAACCGGTCGGGCGTCACCCCCCGTCCCAGCAGGTTGACCAGGCCGCTCAGCACCAGCAGCCCCAGGGCGATCCAGCCCAGCCGTCGAAACTGCAAGCCGACCTGGCGCATGAACTCCGTTGAAACCGCCTGGAAGAAGGGCCGGCGGATCACCGGCACCACCCCCGTCGCGAGGAACAGCAACCCTCCGATCCACCAGGCCGCCGCCAAGAGATGCACCGCCACCGAGAGCAGATACAAACCCCGCACTGGCTCCCCCTTCAGAACATGAGGGCAGGACGATGTTTGTGGAGGATCATAGACGCGGTCCCGTTCACAAGGCCTCGGCCAGCCATTCGGCCAGATGGAGGGCCCGGACAGGGAGGCCCCGGCGGTGCAGCCCCCCGCCGATGTGCATCAGGCAGCTCCAGTCGCACCCCAACACCGTCTCCGCCCCGGTCTGCTGCACCGCCCGGATCTTCCGCTCCAGCATGGCTCCCGATAGGTCCTCGAAATGCACCGCGAACAGCCCCCCGAACCCGCAACAGGTCTCGGCCTCCGGCAGCGGGACGTAAGCGGCCCTGGCCGCCCGGATCAGCCGCTCTGGCGCCTCCCGCACCCCCAGCATCCGCAACAGATGGCAGGACGGATGGTAGGTCACCGTCCCCTCCCGGCGGATCCCCAGATCGGCAATCCCCAGCACCTCGACGAGATACTGGCTCAGTTCATAGGTCCGCGCCGCCAGGGCCTCCCAGCGGGTGAACAGGGCGTGTCCAGCGAGCAGATCCCGATACCCGTGCCGGACCATGGCCACGCATGAGCCCGAGGGGGCCACCACCGGGAGGTCCGGATCGAAAGTCTGCACCCAGTGCACGGCCATCGCGCGGGCCTCCGCCCAACGTCCCACGTTGAAGGCCGGCTGCCCGCAGCAGGTCTGAGCCTCGGGGAAGCGGACCGAGACGCCGGCCCGCTCCAGCAGCCGGACAGCCGCGATCCCGATCTCCGGCCGTAGCCAGTCCACCAGGCAGGTCACGAACAACTGGACGGTCGGCCCCATCATGCCTCCTCGATGAGCAAGGCGATCACCGCCTTCGGCCCGTGCACCCCGATGGTGAGGACCTTCTCGATGTCAGAGGTCCGGCTGGGCCCCGTGATGGCGATCCAGGCGCTGCTCTCCTCGATCCATCGGGCCAGCGTCCCGTCAGCGCGGGCGGCCGCGATCCAGGCGGCGAAGCACGGATAGACACGGGAGCGCGGGACCAGGGCGAGGTGCAGCGGAGGCAGCAGGGAGGCACAGCGGCTCCCCCCCGGCCCGCCGGCCACCCACAGGGTCCCGGTGTCGGCGAAGGCAGCCATCACCACGGTGATCCCTGCCTCCGCCGTGGCCCAGCGCTGCAGGCTCAGATAGCGCGGGCCCTCCTCGTGCGGCAATTTGCCGCTCAGGACGGTCAAGCCACCCGCCTCCAGGGCGTCAACCAGGCCCGGACAGAAGGCGATCGTCCGTCCATCCGTGAGGACCCCTCGAACGCCCCGTTCCTGGAGCAGGGCCGCCGATCGCTGGGCCGCTTCCACGAGGGTGCGACAGGGGACCGTTTGGACGCCGAGGGCGGCCCAGACGGCCGGCAGCGCCGCCACCGCCTCCTCCGAAGCGCCCGCGCGGGGCCAGGCGGGCGTCGGCCCCAGGGCCACCTCCCGGCGAGTGGCCCGCCGGCGGATGGCTTCCAGCACTGGGTTCGCCATCGCTGCTCAATCCTCCGACCGGGAAGCCCACCAGTCGCGGAAAGCGGCGCGCTGAGAGACCGGGAGATCGCGGACGGCCGTCCAGGCCCGCAGCGGGCCGACCCCCCGACGGAGCCACCCGCCCCGGCCCAGGGCCCGCAACAGGCGCTGGGCCCAGCGGCCCGCCCAGGCCCAGAGGCGGGGATGGCCTGCGATCCGGCTATACAGCCACAGGCCCCACCGCTCCCAGGCCGGCAACAGAGCCCCGGCCCGCATCTGCCGCCAGCGGACCAGCAGGTCGGGGATAGCGATACGGACCGGGCAGATGGCCTGACAGGCGCCGCACAGGCTGCTGGCGTAAGCCAGTTCGGCGCCGTTCCCGTCTCCCAGCATCGGCGTCACGATGGACCCGATGGGCCCCGGATACACGCTGCCGTAAGCGTGGCCGCCGATGGCCTGGTAGACCGGGCAGGCGTTCAGGCAGGCCCCGCACCGGATGCAATAGAGGGCCTCCTCCAAGGGGGTGCCCAGCCAGCGGGAGCGCCCGTTGTCCACCAGGACCACGTGGAGCTCCTCGGGGCCATCGGGCTCGTCGGGACGGCGGGGCCCGGTGAGGAAAGAGGTGTAAACGGTCATAGCCTGACCGGTGGCGCTGCGGGCCAACACCCGCAGCAGGATCTCGGTGTCCTCCCACGTGGGGACCACCCGCTCGATCCCCATCAAGGCCACGTGGATGGGGGGCAGCGTGGTCACCATCCGGCCGTTGCCCTCGTTGGTCACCAGCACCAGCGTCCCGCTCTCGGCGATGCCGAAGTTGACCCCGCTGACGCCCATGCGGGCGTCCAGGAAGATCTGGCGCAGGGCCTGCCGGGCCGCTGCCGTCATCGCCGCGATCTCGTCGGTGGGCGGCATCCCCAGGTGCTTCTGGAAGAGGAGCGAGACGTCCTCCCGGCGCTTGTGGATGGCGGGGGTGATGATGTGGGAGGGGCGCTCGCCGGCCAGTTGGATGATGAACTCCCCGAGATCGGTCTCCACCGCCCGGATCCCAGCAGCCTCCAGGGCCGCGTTGAGGCCGATCTCCTCGCCGACCATGGATTTGCTCTTGGCGACCATGGTCACACCCCGGGCCCGGGCGAGGCGGACGACGTAATCGCAGGCCTCCCGGGCAGTGGCCGCCCAGAAGACCTTCCCCCCGCGCCGCTCCACCTCCCGGGCGAACTGCTCGAGATAACGGTCCAGGTGGGCCATCGTGTGGGCCCGGATGGCCCGGGCCCGGTCGCGCACGGCCTCGGCGTCCGGCAGGGCGGCGAAGGCGGCGTCCCGGGCGGCCACAAAGGTGGGGATCGCCCGCCCCAGCGCCTCCTGGAGCCGCGCGTCTGCCAACCCCTGTCGGATCCGCTGACGAAAGGCAGGGGAGGGGAAGGCCATCGGGATCCCTCGCGAAACCGGATGGTCCTGTCGACAGCTCCTCAGTGTAGCATGCGGCGCCCTTCAGCCCGAAACGGCGGAGCGGGCGGACAGCATGCGGACGAACCGGTGGTAGGCCGCCTCCCAGCGGTCGGAGGAGGCCGGCGCGTAGGGGATGGGCACAAAGGAGCGACGGATCACCGCGCGGGCCTCCTCCAGGCTTCCCACCGCCCCCAGGGCCATGGCCTGGACCATCAAGTTGCCGATGGCCGTGGCCTCCGCCGGGCCGGCCAGCACCGGGCGCCCACATGCGTCGGCCGTCCACTGGCAGAGGAGGGCGTTGCGGGATCCGCCGCCGACCACGTGGATAGCGGGGATCCGGCGGCCGAGGAGGACCTCCAAGCGCTCGATCACCCAGCGATATTTCAGGGCCAGGCTCTCCAGAATGCATCGGACGATCTCCGCTGGCCCCTGAGGGACCGGCTGCCCGGTCTCCTGGCAGAACGCCTGAATGCGGGCCGGCATGTCCCCGGGCGGCAGGAAGCGGGGGTCGTCGGGGTCGATGAAGGCCTGCAGGGGCGGCGCCGTCTCCGCCAGCCGGACCAGCGCCTCATAGTCCCAGGCCTGGCCCCGGGCCGTCCACGTGCGCCGGCACTCCTGCAGCAGCCACAGCCCCATCACGTTTTTCAGGAACCGGAAGGTGCCCCCGACCCCCCCTTCGTTGGTGAAGTTCTCGCGCCGGGCCCGATCCTCCAGGATCGGGGCATGCACCTCCACCCCCACCAGGGACCACGTCCCCGAACTGATGTAGGCGGCGTCTGGATCCTCGAAGGGGACGGCCGCCACCGCCGAGCCGGTGTCGTGGCTGGCGGGGGCGATGACCAGGGCATGGGGGAGCCCTACTTCCTCAGCCACCTCGGGTTGCAGAGGGCTCAGGATGGTGCCCGGGGGCCGGATCTGCGGGAACAGGTGCGTCGGGATCCCCAGGCGCCCCAGCAGATCCCACGCCCACTCCCCCCGTCGGGGATCGTAGCACTGGGTAGTGGTGGCGTTGGTGAACTCGCAGGCCAGCACGCCGCTCAGCCAGTATTGGAAAAGATCGGGGATGGTGAGAAAGGTCCGGGCGATCTCTAACAGGGGATCCTCCCGGACCACCATGGCGAACAACTGATAGAGGGTGTTGATCGGCATGAACTGGATGCCGGTGCGGGCGTAGATCTCCTCGGGGGGGACCCGCTGGAAAACTGCCTCCATCATGCCCTCGGTGCGTCGGTCCCGGTAATGGACCGGGTTCCCCACCAGGTGCCCTCGGCGGTCAAGGAGCGCGAAGTCCACCCCCCAGGCGTCCACGCCGATGGCGGCGATGGCCCCGCCCGCCGTCCGGGCGGCCCGCCCCAGGGCCTCCTTCACGCCGTCGAACAGCCGCAGCACATCCCAGAAGAGCGTCCCCCGGACGCGGACGGGGATGTTGGGGAAGCGATGGATCTCCTCCACCTGCAGGCGCTCGCCGTCGAAGAATCCCAACACGGCCCGCCCGCTCTCGGCCCCTAGATCCAGGGCGACCATCCAGGTCATGGGGTCCTCCGGGCTCAGCGCACGTAGGCGGTCGGGACCCCGCCATCGACGGTGAGGATCCCGCCGGTGGTCTTGGCCGAGCGGTCCGATGCGAAGAAGAGGATGGCCTCGGCCACGTCCTCGGGGAAGACGTTCACCTTCAGGGTGGTGCGCTGCCGGTAGAACTCCTCCAGTTGCTCCGGGGCGATCCCATAAGTTCGGGCCCGCTCCTCCCGCCAGCGGGTGTCCCAGATGCTGGAGCCCCGCAGGACCGCGTCGGGGCAGACGACGTTGACCCGCACGCCGATTTCACCCCCCTCCTCGGCCAGGCATCGGGCCAGATGGACCTCGGCCGCTTTCGCCGAACTGTAGGCGGCGACATTCTTGCCCGCGGCGAGGGCGTTCTTGGAGGCGACGATGACCATGCTGCCGCCGATCCCCTGGGCCTTCCAGATCCGGAAGGCCTCCCGGGCCACCAGGAAATACCCGCGGACCAGAACGTTGTAGACGCGGTCCCAATCCTCGAGGTGGGTCTCAGTGATCGGGGCCGAGTGGGCGATGCCAGCGTTGTTGATGACGATGTCGACCCCTCCATAGGCCAAAACGGCCTGCCGGAAGGCCTCCGCCACCTGCGCCTCGTCGGTCACATCGCATGGGACGGCTAGGCTCCGCCCCTCGCCATAGCGGGCCACAAGGTCGGCAGCCACCGCCTCCGCGCCCTCCCGGTTGATGTCCAAGATAACCAAGTGGGCGCCCTCTTGGGCCAGTCGGTAGGCCGTCGCCCGTCCGATCCCGGAGGCCCCGCCTGTGATCACCGCCACCCGGCCGGCCAGTTCCCGCTCCGGCGGGCGCAAAGTGAGTTTATACAGTTCCAGCGGCCAGTATTCCACCGCATAGGCTTCGGCAGGGGTCAGGGAGACGAAGCGGTCAAGGGCGGTGGCCCCGTGCATCACAGCGATGGCCCGGTGGTAGAGGTCCCGGGCCACCCCGGCCATGAAGGCATCCCGGCCGGTGGCGATCATCCCCAGGCCGGGGATAAGCACGATCCGCGGCGAAGGGTCCATGATCGGGTCTTGGGGGCTGCGGTGGATCTCGACGTAACGGAGATAGGCCTCCCGGTAGCGCGCGATCTCCTGAGCCAGCCGGGCCTTCAACCCCTCCACGTCGACGCCGTCCCAATCCACAAACAGCGGCCAGTGCTTGGTGTGCACGAGGTGGTCCGGACAGGCCGAGCCGACCATGGCCACCTCCCGGGCCCGCTCGCTGCCCACGAAGTCCAGCACCGCCGGGCTGTCGTCGTAGCACAGGATGTGCCGTCGGTCCCGGCTCACCGCCCCCCGTACGATCGGCAGCACGGCCGCGGCGACCGCCCGGCGGCGCCCCTCCTCCAGGGCGGGCACCCGGACGCCGCCGAAGACCCGGCGGCCGGCCGCCCGCTCGGCGATATAATCCTCCGCCTCCTGGATGATCCGGATCGTGTTCTCGTAGCAGGAGCGGGCATCCTCCCCCCAGGTCACCAGCCCGTGCTTGGCCATCACCACGCACTCCGCCCGCGGGTGGGACCGCACCGCCTCGGCGATCCACTTGCTCAGGGTGAAGCCCGGCCGCACATAGGGCACCCACACCGCCCGTTCCCCGTAGAGACGCCGCACGTGCTCCGGCCCGTTCTCCGAGGTCGCCAGGCTGATGATGGCGTCGGGATGGGTGTGGTCCACGTGGGGGGCCGGGATGAAAGCATGGAGCAGCGTCTCGATGGAAGGGCGGGGCATCCCGGGGTGGAGGTAGCAGTGGGAGAGATAGTCCACCATCTCCTCATCGGAAAGGCGCTCCCGCTCCATCAGGGGCAACACATCGTCCAGCCGCAGGGCGGCGAAGCCCTTCACCGTGATGGTGGCCAGGTCCGAGCCCGAGCCCTTCACCCAGAGAACCCGGACCGGTCGGCCGCGGAAATCGGGCTCCACCGTCTTGGCCGAGGTGTTTCCGCCGAAGATGTTGCACACGCTGCGGTCCGCCCCCAGCAGGCGGGAGCGATAGACCAGCAACTCCAACTCGCTGAGCCCGGCCGCCTCCGCCTCGTTCCAGAGGTTGCGCGGCATTCCGTTCCTCCCTCCCTTCCTTGCCTTCATCCATAGCAGACCTAGGCCTCCCGGAGGAAGGGCGTAGCTCCTCACGCGGCACCTGGGTAGCCACTGCTGGCCGCCGCCGTCCCCCGTTCCCGGGCGACCTTCTCCGCGTAGCCGCTGCGCCGGAAGGCGGCGATGGGGTCCGGATCCAACCCCATCTCCAGCCGCACCTGGGCCAGCAGCGGGCGCACATCGGTCTCGTAAGCCTCCTGCAGCACCCGATGGGCCTCCAGCACGTCGCCGGCCTCCTGGGCCTCCCGCAGCCGCCGGCGGTCTACTAACAGCGCCTTGGCATAGGCCGTCTGGATATTGATCACCGATTGGATCATAGCCTCGATCTTGGGCTCGATGTTGTGGGACTGGTCGATCATGTAGGCCACCGCACGGGCCGTCTCTGCCGTCCGCGGGTCCTCCTCGGCAGCGACCAGTTCGTTGAAGATCAGGAAGAGCTCGAAAGGATTGATGGCGCCCACGATGAGGTCGTCGTCCGCGTATTTCCGGCTGTTGAAGTGGAACCCACCCAGCCGGCCCTCGTCCAGCAGGAAAGCCACCAGATGCTCGATGTTCGTCCCCTGGGGATGGTGCCCGGTGTCCACCAGCACCTGGGCCCGCGGGCCCAGGTGGGTCGCCATCACATAGGCCATCCCCCAGTCAGCCAGGTCGGTGTGGTAGAAAGCCGGCTCGAAGAATTTATACTCGATCAGCATCCGCATCCCTTCGGGCATCTGTCGGTAGACCTCGGCGAGGGCCTCCAGCATCCAGTGCTTGCGAGCCCGGAAATCGTCCTGGCCCGGATAGTTGGTCCCGTCGGCGAACCACAGGCTGAGGATCGAGGAGCCGACCCGGCGTGCGATCTCGACGCACTCCAACATGTGCTCCACCGCCCGGCGGCGCACCGCCGGATCCGGATGGCAGACGCTCCCCAGTTTGTAAACGTCGTCCTGGAAGAGGTTGGGGTTGACGGCGCCGATGGCCAGGCCCAGGCTGGCCGCATACTGCTTCAGACCCTCCCAATCGTCCACCTTGTCCCACGGGATGTGGATGGCCACTGTGGGGCACACCCCGGTGAAGCGATGGACCTGGGCGGCGTCGGCCAGCTTCTCGTAGATGTTGCGGGCCGCCCCGGGCCAGGGGAAGACCTTGAAACGAGTGCCGGAGTTCCCGTAACCCCAGGAAGGGGTCTCAATGCGCTGGCGCTTCAAGGCCGCCTTGACGGCCTCCACCCCCCCGCCCCGCCGCTCCAGCGCCTCCGCCAGGGCTGCGTATCCAGGCACCTCCCGCATGGGCTCCCCTCCCGCGCCCCGGGGGAGGGCCTTCGGGCCCTCCCCCGAAGGGCGCTCGCCGCTTGGCCTCAGAAGTTAAACTGATCGATGTTGTTCTTGTCGAAGCGGAAGGGCGGGCCCAGCAGGATCACGTTGTCCGGCCCGACCTCCCGCTCGCCCAGCCGGCCCGCGGGGACCTTCTTATCGGTGGGCTTGATCTGGCCGGTTAGCAGCCCGTGGGTCACAACCATGGCCAGATAGCCCAGGTCCACCACGTTCCACAGATAGAAAGCCTCCAGGGTGCCCCGCTTGACGTAGGCCCGCATCCCGTTGGGGGTGGCCAGACAGGTCATCTTGATCTGGCCCACCTTGCCCGCCGCCTCCAGGGCATCGGCCACGCCGGGGCAGCCCACCGAGGTGGGGACGATCAGGAACTGGACCTCGGGATGGGCGGCGATGAGATCGGTGGCCTGCTGCCGGCTCTTGGCCTGATCGTCCTCGCCGTAGCGGATGTCCACCAGTTGCATCTTCGGGTAGGCCTTGGCCATATACTTCTTCATCTCCTCTACCCACCGGCTCTGGTTGGGCGCCGTGGGGAAGGTGGAGATGATGGCGATCTTGGCCTCCGGGCCCACCTGCTTCGCCGCCTCGTCGATCAGGGCCTTGCCGATGCCCTCGAAGGTGGCCTGGTTGATGAAGAAGACCCGGGCTTCGGGCAGCACGTCGGCGTCATAGGTGACCACGGTGATGCCCGCGTCCTTCGCCCGCTTGAGGACCGGGACAAGGGCCTGGGGGTCGTTGGCCGAGACGATCAGGGCGTCCGGCTTCTTGGTGATGATGTCCTCGAGGACCTTGATCTGCTCCTCGGCGCTGGCGTTGATGGAGCCCTCATAGTGCAACTCCACGTCGCCAAACGCCTTGGCCGCCTCCTCCATCCCCTGATGGGCCGACTTGAAGTAATCGATGCCCACGGCCTTGGGGACATGGTAGATGACGAACTTCTTGGCCGGGGCGGCCGTGGGGGTGGGCAGGGCCGCCGGCGGCCGGGTGGGCGCTGGCGTCGGCGTGGGTGCGCACTGCGCCAGCACCAGGGCGAGGACCAACGCCACGGTCAGCCAAAGCAACGGGCGCTTCATGGCAACCTCCCTCCTCTTATAGGATTTGGGTGGTGGAGCGGGCCGCTGGCCGGCTCACCGCCTTTCGGCAGGGCCCGGGTTGGCCGCAGGGGTCGGTTCCACCACAGGTTCCTCCCCCGGCGCCAGGGCCAACGGACGGACCCAGCCCCGGAGGCGGAGCCGCAGGTTCTCGTTGATCAGCACGGTGAGGATCAGCAGCGCCCCGGTGATCATCGCCTGGATCGGCGAGGGCACTCCGATCAGGTTGAGGCCGTTGCGCAGCGCCGTCACCAGCACCACGCCCAGGAAACTCCCCCAGATGCTCCCCTCCCCGCCCGAGATGGCTGTCCCCCCCACCACCACGGCCGTGATCACCTCGAACTCCAACCCCAGCCCCGCAGTGGACCGCGCCGTACCCAGCCGGCCGGCCAGGAAGACCGCGCTCACCCCGCTGGCCAAGCCCGACAGGGTGTAAACCAGCAGCCGGATCCGATCCACCCGGATCCCGGCGAACCGGGCCGCCGTCTCGTTGTGGCCGATGGCATACAGAAACCGCCCCCACGCCGTCCGGTCCAGCGCCAGCCCGGCCACGGCCACCGCCGGAAGCAGCAGGAAGAGCCCCAGGGGGATCCCGAACCACTGCCCCTCCCCGATCCACCGCATCAACGGGTCCTGATAGAGATACACCCGCTGACCCCCGCCCAGCCCCTCGGCAATCCCCCGGTAGATGGCCAGGGTGGAGAGGGTCACCACCAGATCGGGGACCCGGACCCGGGTGATGACCAGGCCATTGAGGAAGCCACAGAACGTCGCCACCGCCACGGCCAGCAGGATCGCCATCGCCATCGGCAGACGGTAGACCTGCCAGGAGAAGCCCAGGACGATGGTGGCCAGGGCGACGATGGACCCCACCGATATGTCGATCCCCCGGATCAGGATGATCATAGTCATCGGGATGGCCACCAGGCCGATCTCCACTAGGTAGCGGGAGGTGATCTGCAGATTGGTGGCCGTCAAGAACTTGGGCGTGAGGGCAGCGATGGCCCCCACCAGGCCCAGGACGATGACCAGGAGGATCCGCTCCCGCGTGAGATGGCGGGCCAACCCTGTCCTCATGCCGCCCCTCCCCGCCACGCCCCGGACCAGGCCCGCGCCCGGACGATGTCGATCCCCACGGCCAACAGGAGGAAGGCCCCATAAACGGCCTGCTCCCACAGGGCCGGGATCCGGAAGTAGATCAGCGCCGACCGGACCAGAGCCAGGAAGAGCACCCCCAGCAGCGTCCCCCCAACGCTCCCGTAGCCGCCGAAGATGCTGGTCCCCCCGATGACCACCGCCGTGATCAGCAGGAGCTCGAACCCCTGACCGATGTTGTTCTGGATCACCCCGAAGCGGGAGGCGTGGACCGCGCTGGCCAGGCCGATGGCGAACCCGTTAAACAGCAGCACGGCGAACCAGACCCGATGGGGTCGGATCCCCAGGATCGCCGCCGCGTTGGGGTTGCTCCCAACCGCATAGATCTCCCGCCCCCACCGGGTGTAGCGGACGGCCAGGGCCACCCCCAGGGCGAAAGCCGCAGCGATCCAAATCGAGGTGGAAACCCCGAGGGGCCGGGCCAGGCCCACCGCCTTGAAGGCGTCGCTGGTGGCCACCCACCCGGCGGGGACCAGATGGACGACCAGGCCGCGCAACAGGGTCATCATCCCCAGGGTGACCAGGATGGCGTGGATCCGCCCGTAGGCCACCACAACCCCGTTGATCAGCCCGATGAGGACCCCCACCCCGATGGGCGCCAGAAAGGCCAGCGGGAGAGGCCAACCCGCTTGGGAGACGGCGGCGGCGACCACCGCGCCCAGGGCCAGGGCCGAGCCCACCGAGAGGTCGATCTGACCGGCCAGGATGACCAGCGTCATCCCCACCGCCCCGATGAACGTGGCGGAGTAGTTGTCCAGGAGCAGCCGCGCCGCCCCCAGGTCAAAGGGGGTGACGGCCGCCAGCACCACCAACAGCAAGGCGTTCAAGACGAAAAGGAAAGGCTCCCGCCCTCGCCAGCCCCTCATGGCACCTCCCGGCTCCCCCCGGCCTCCTCCTCCACCGCTTCCAAAGCCACGCCCATGGCCAAAGCCATCACCCGCTCTTGGGTGGCCTCCGCACGGGAGAGCTCCCCCACCAAACGGCCCGCCCGCATCACCAGGATCCGATCCGACATCCCCAGGATCTCCGGAAGCTCCGAGGAGATCATCAGGATCCCCATGCCCTGGGCGGCCAGCTCATCCATCAGCCGGTGGATCTCCGCCTTTGTCCCCACATCGATCCCCCGCGTGGGCTCGTCCAAGATCAACACCCGGGGCCGGGCGGCCAGCCCCCGGGCGACGATCACCTTCTGCTGATTGCCCCCCGAGAGGGTGCCGATGGGCTGCTCCAGGCTGGCCGCTCGGATGCGCAGGCGCGCCTGATAGGAGCGGACCAAGGCGTCCTCTGCCCGCCGATCGACGAGGCCGAGGCGGGCCAGGCGGTGGAGCACCGCCAGGGTCAGGTTGGCCCGCACCGACATGGGGGCCACGATCCCCTGCCGATGGCGGTCCTCCGGCAGATAGACAATCCCCGCCGCCATCGCCTCCCACGGCGCCCGGGGGACCAGGCAACGGCCGTCCACCTCCACAAAGCCGGTCTCCGGGGGAAGGAGGCCGAAGATCGCCTGGGCGACCTCCGACCGACCCGCCCCCACCAGCCCCGCCAGCCCCACGATCTCCCCCGCCCGGACCTCTAGGGAGATCCCCTCAAACAGCCCGCGGCGGCCCAACCCGTGGACCCGCAGGAGGACCGGGCCGGGCGGGCGCGGGGTGTGGGGGAACAACTGGGTGAGCTCCCGGCCGACCATGTGGGCGATCAGCGCCCCCGGGGTGACCGTCGCCACCGGGAAGGTGCCTACCAGCCGGCCGTCCCGCAACACCGTCACCCGATCAGCCAGGGCGAAAACCTCCTCCAGGCGATGGGTGATATACAAGATCCCCACCCCACGGGCCCGCAGGCGGCGGACGATCTCGAACAGCGTCGCCACTTCCTTCTGGGACAGAGAGGAAGTGGGCTCGTCCATAATGAGAACACGGGCGTCCTGCAGCAGCGCCCGGGCGATCTGGAGCAACTGCTGCTGGGCCGCGCTGAGTTCCCCAGCAGGGACCTCCAACGGCAGCGCGACCCCCAGCGCCTGAAGGACCTCCCGGGCCCGCCGGGCCATCGCCGGCCAGTCCAGCAGGCCCCGGCGGGGTTGGAAGCCCATAAAGAGGTTTTCCAGAACCGAGAGGGTGGGGAAAAGATAAGGCTCCTGGTGGATCACGGCAATGCCCAGGGCGGCCGCGTCGCGCGGGCTGTGCAAGCGGACCGGCCGGCCCTCAAAGAGGATCTCCCCAGCGTCCGGCAGGTAGACCCCCGCCGCGATCTTAATGAGGGTGGACTTCCCGGCCCCGTTCTCCCCGACCAGGGCGTGGACCTCCCCAGGCCACAGCTCCAGAGACACGCCGGCCAGGGCCTGGACGCCGGGGAAGGCTTTGGCAATGCCCCGCAGAACAAGCAGCGGCTGGCCCATGGCGATGCCCCTGCTACTCGGCCGGGAAGCCCATGGTCGTCATCAGGGCCAGGTTGGGCTGGGTGACGTCCATGCGGGAGAGCTGGACGATGATGGGAACGTCGCTTTCCACCTTGAGGGCATAAGGCACCCCCCGGGGGAGGAGGTGCCCCCCGAGATGCTCCGGCCGGTCCAGCCGGACGTGCCAGGTGCGCTCCGGCGGCACCGTCAGAGCGATGCCCCGCAACGGCTCCCGGTCCTCAAAGTAGACCGTCAACGTGACGTGGGCCTCGCGGGAAGACGGGTTCAACAGGCAGAGGGACTCATGGCTGACCAGGTCCGTCTGCTCCGGCCGGTGGACTGGAAGATAGCCGTCCGGGATATACCAGACCCGCCGCCCGTGGGCGCGCGTCGGACGTCGCCGCGCCATCGGAACCCCTCCTCGCCGATGGGGATGCTGGCTCGGGCGTCGCCTCCGCCCGAGGGCCCTTCACACCCGCCAGACCTCGACACCGCGTCGGCGGACCGCCTCGACCAGATCGGGGGGCGCCTGGTCGTCGGTGATCACCAGGCGCACCCGCTCCAGCGGGCAGAAGGTGGCGAAGGCCACCCGCCCCCACTTGGTGTGGTCCAGGATGGCGATGACCTCCTTGGCCGCCTCCACCAGCGCCCGCTTCATACGGACCTCCTCCGGGTTGACGTCGGTGAGGCCCTCTTCCAGGGTCAGCCCCTTGGCGCCCACGAAGGCCTTCTGGATGTTGACCTGGCGGAGGATGGCCTCGCCCCAGGCGCCAACCAGCGAGAAAGCCTCCCAGCGGACCGTGCCGCCGGGCATCAGGACCGTGATGCCGGGACGCCCGGCCAGCTCCATGGCCACGCGCATGCCGTTGGTGACAACAGTGAGTTCCCGACGATCCCGAAGGAAGCGGGCGAGATACATGGCCGTGGTGCTGGCGTCCAGGGCGATGCTGTCGCCGTCCTGCACCAGGGTGGCCGCGGCCCGGCCAATGCGGGTTTTCTCCTCCCGATTCAGGCGCTCCCGGAACTCGAAGGCCAGTTCCGCGGGGTTACGGTCCGCCAGCACAGCGCCCCCGTGGGTGCGGATGAGCAAGCCATGGGCCGCCAGCCAGGCCAGGTCCTTGCGGATGGTCACCTCGGAGACCAAGAGGCGTCGGCTGAGATCACCCACCGACACCCGCCCCTGGGCCTCCAGCAACCGGAGGATCTCCTGTCGCCGCTCGTGGGGGAACCGCATGTTTCGAATATCTTCGATTTGTTTATCTTCAATTCTATACAAAATCAAAGGATTGTCAAGGGGACCGGGCGGCCGTCCCGGGTGGGGATCTCCTGGCGCGCGTCCGGGCTTCGGGGGCAGGCTTGACGGTGGGACGGCTGCAGGCGATCATGGAGGGCGCTGATTTCGGGGGAGGCGCGAGGGGTGGGATCGGGAGCGGGGGCGCATCTGGTGGTTCAGATCCCTGCCTACAACGAAGCGGAGACCATCGGGGCGGTGATCCAGGAGATCCCGCGGGAGATCCCGGGGGTCTCCCGGGTGACGGTGTTGGTGGTGGATGATGGCTCCACCGACGGCACGGCGGCGGCGGCCCGGGCGGCGGGGGCCGACTTCATCGTGCGCCACCGACGCAACCGGGGCCTGGCGGCCGCCTTCCAGACGGGGGTGGACACGGCCCTGCGGCTGGGGGCCGATCTGATCGTCAACCTGGACGCCGACGGGCAATATGATCCGGCCGACATCCCCGCGCTGATCCGGCCGATCTTAGAGGGGACCGCCGACCTCGTGGTGGGGGACCGTCAGGTGGTCCGGCTGGCCCACTTCCCATGGCCCAAGCGGTGGCTCTCCGTCCTGGGCTCCGCCGTGGTCCGCTGGGCCTCCGGGCTGGAGGTGCCGGACGCCCCCAGCGGCTTTCGGGCCTACAGCCGGGAGGCGGCCCTGCGCCTGATCGTCCTCACCGACTTCTCCTACACCGTGGAGCACCTGATCCAGGCCGGCAAACGCCACATGGCCGTCGCCCACGTCCCGGTGCGCGCCCGGCCGACCCCGCGCCCCTCACGGCTGCATCAGGGGATCTGGGACTTCATCCGCCGCCAGGCGGCCACCCTGGTGCGCGTCTACGCCGCCTACGAGCCCCTGAAGACCTTCTTTTACCTGTCGCTGCCCTTCTGGCTGATCGGCCTGGTCCTGTTCCTGCGCCTGGCCTGGTTCTTCGTCGCCGAGGGCTTCGCCCTGTATGGCCACCTGCAGTCCCTGATCGTCGCCGTCATGGCCACCATCCTCGCCTTCCTGATCTTCCTCTTCGGCCTCCTGGCCGACCGCATCGGCGACAACCGTCGACTGCTGGAGGAGATCTTACGAAGAATCCGGGATCTGGAAACACCGGCGGAGCCCCCCCAATAACCCGGATGGCGTGGGCTGCCTTGAGCCGCATGGTCCTTCCGTCGCTGTACGCCGTCACTGAAAGATGGGCTCTCCCATAGAAGCATCGGACGGCTTGATCAGGATCAGGTTGAAATTGGGCACGAAGGCGACCAGCCAGGAGCGCAAAGGGGCCGGCAGGATGCGGATCAGCCGGCGGGCCCATTGAAGAGCGGGCGCTTGCAACGCGAACCGTTCCGGGGCCTCCAAAAGCCGCGGCGTGCAGTCCACGATCCGGAATCCCAGGCGGACCAGCCCCTTCCGCAAGGTCCACCAAGTCACCGGCTGCTCGTAATACTGGGCCCCTCGCCCGGCCCAGCCCACGAGCCGGTGGGCCCACGGGCGAGGGAGCCAACTTAAAAAAGGGAGCTGGTAGTGATCCTCCCAGATGGACAGCCGATTGGGTCCGCTGAAAAAACAAATCCCCCCCGCCCGAAGGACCCGATGCACCTCCCGCATCAGTTTCTTCCAATCCGGCACATGCTCATACACCTGGGCGCAGATCACGAGGTCGAAGGAGCGATCGGGGAAAGGCAGACGTTCTCCGTCTGCCATGCAATAGAGAGCGCGCGCTGAACGCGACCGCGCAATGCGGAGCGCGTCCGGGTCGATGTCTACCCCAACAGCCCTTTGGACCTCCCAGGCCTGCGCGAGGTGCTCCAGGATCACACCGATGGAGCAGCCGACATCCAGCACCGAGCGCGCGGCGTGCGGTCGCAGGGGCGATGCCTCCTCCAGCAGCCGCTGGATTTTCTTCGCCTTATGAAGGCGCTGGGCCGGATCCCGCCGGGTTTCCCAACACGTCCAGTAGTTCCGCTGTAAGTCCCTCCTCATCGATCTTCCCCTCCAAGATGGCGGACACCCGATCGACGATCCGATCGATCCGAAAGAAGGCGGCTGCGCGGGCGGTGTTCTTCCGGAAGCAGGCCTGTCGGCCCCGGTCCTCCATGGCCCGGCGCAGGCTTTCGGTCAGGGCCGCCGGCTCCGGCGGCCCCGCCACCCATCCGACCTGCCAATGGCGTGTCAAGAGTCCCAGATCCCCGACATCTGTGACGATGACCGGCAGCCCACACTGCATGGCATCCGAAAAGGCCACCGGGATGCTCTCCACCCGGGACGGGATGACCAGGTAATCCGAAGCCTTGAGGAGGGCTGTAACCTGTCGGGGGCCCACATAGCCATATCGCGTGAACCATGGGTCCAGGCGGTGGCGTGCGATGGCCTGCTCCACGGCCGGGCGCATCGAACCATCCCCCATCAGATGCACATGGAACTCTGTCCTCCGGGCGTTCCAGACAAGGGGCGCCAAGGCCTCCACCAGGAGATCGATCCCCTTCTGTCGCTCAAAGCGGCCCAGGAAGGCCAGGTGAACCGGATCCGAGGGCAGCGGCGCTGGAGGGACCTCCAAGGGCAGCGAGCGGGCCGATGGAAGAAAGGCGCAGGGGCGCCCGCTCAACTCGGACACCTCCCGGGCCAACCCCCATCCATCGGCCAATCGGAAACGGGCCCCCTGAAGAACCCGGCGAACGATAACTTCCCCCAATGGATAGCGCCGCCGTCCCCACACGTCGGATCCCAGGGCCCAGACCCCATAGGGCAGGCCGGTCTTGCACCCGACAAGATAGGCGAGGGCCCCGGAAGGGATGGCCCACATGGCCAGGGCCATCGCCGGCCGCCAGCATCGGATCCAGCGCCACGTCGCCCAGGCCCCGCTGGCCAACAGGCTCAGGAACCGGATCAGATTGCCTACATGGGGCGGCAGGGAGGCCAAATCCGAGAAGGCCCCCAGCCATGGGAAGGTGCATACCTGCAACACCGGATCGCGAACGGGCTTGGGTTTAGACGGGGTCAGCACCAGAATCTCATGGCCCATCCGCGCCAAGCCCAAGGCCACCTCCCGGACGAAAACCCCTGCGTTGTAGCCCTCGTCTGGGGAGATGGGAAACGATGAGGTAAGCATCAAGATCCGCATGGCCCTTCCTTTTGGAGCAGCCAACCTCCGTAACGGGCCCAGCGGCTGATTTTAAGCCAGGCGGCCATTCGCTCCGCCGGATAGGCCAGGGCCAAGAAAACCGGAACGCCCCACCTCAGCCATCGGTGACGGCGCAACACCGCCGCTCCCCAGGACGCCCTCCCATCCCGACCGCCCTCGCGACCCCCAGCGCGAACCACCGCCGCCGCCTTCCGCAGGATCGGAACCCAGGGGATCCGCTCGCAGGCGGATGATTTCAGGATCCGAAACCCCGCGCGCCGGAACAGCGCCTCCCAATCCTCGGGCGCCCGGGGGAAAACGTAAAACACATGCTCGCTTCCATCCACGAGCTCCACCAGGATCCCCCGGCCTCCGGGCCGAAGGAGGCGATGGATCTCCCGCACGGCCTCCTCTTGTTCCGGATAAGGCAAATGCTGCAGGACGGTGACGGAGATCGCCCAATCGAAGGAGCCATCCTGAAAACCTAGGCGGGGTATGGCCATCACCGCCCATCCCCCTTCCGGGAGCAGCCGCTTGGCCCAGCGAAGGGCATGGACGCCCAGATCCACACCCACAGGGCGTGCTCCGGAGGCTGCAAAGAACCTCGACCATCGTCCCGTCCCACACCCCAAATCCAAGATCCGCTCCCCGGGACGAGGCGGCGAGCCACGGACCAGAGATTTCACCGTCCAGCGTTGCAGCGCGTCGAAAAATCCGTTGAGGGATGCTGGCAGCCCGCGGTATAGATCGTGGCGCAGGCTGATGGTTGCCTCCGCTTCCTCCAGGAGCGTTCGATCGTGCTCTTCCCAGAAGCGACGCAGGAGTTGCGGTCCGTTCATCGCAGGCCCCTCTCCGAACGAGGGCGCAGCACGAACTCCACATGCCATGTGAGCAGCTCCCCAAGGAGAGGAAGCCGCGAGAGATCCAAGGGCAGGAACCGCGTCCCTTGCCAAGAGACTTCTAAACCAGCCTCCTGGATTAACCGCCGCGCCCTCCGGATCGTCAACGGATAGAGCCCATAATCGCCGAAGGCCTCGGCGAACGAAGCAGGGGCCGTTTGAAAACGACGGGGCACCCACGTGCTGGAACCCCACCACCGCCGCCGCCGCAAGATGGACACTGCCAGGCGTTCCCCCAGATAATGAAAAGGGGCGAACTGATGCCCGCCGACGGGGCTGTAGAACGGCGGGAAGCTCAGATAAATCCATCCGTCGGGGCGGACGACGCGCTGGATCTCCCGCAACAGCGCCAGGGGGTCCGGGACATGCTCGATCAGGCTGGCGCAAAACACCGCCTCGACGGAGTCCGAGCGAAGGGGCAAGCGCAGGGCGTCGGCCTGCACCGCCTCAGCGATCCCTCTTAACCAAGCGGTGGCGTGCAGATCCAGAGCCACCACCCGCGCGCCGCGCTGTGCCAGCGCGGCGCTGTATCCCCCCACCCCGCAGCCCAAGTCCAGGACCCTCCGCCCCCGCAGGGGGCAGCCCAGCCGCTCCAGCCGATCCAGGACGCGATGGGCTTGGTGGACCTGAAAGGCATAGTAGGCCTGTTCGTCCGCCAACCGCCGTCGGCTCAACCGCCAGAGCTCCAGCCACCATGCCATCACCCCACCGCTTCTCCCCTCCAGAGGGCTCGCATGACCTCAACGACGTAGAGGACGTCCTCCTCTTCCATGTGGGCGGTCAAGGGCAGAGAGAGCGTTTGATCGGAGATCCGCTCCGCCCGCGGGAACATCCCCCGACGATACCCATAAGCCTGTTGATAGAAGGGATGCAAATGCAAGGCTTTATAGTGGATCCCCGTCCCGATCCGGGCTTGATGCAACCAGCGGGCCAGTCGGTCCCGGTCGAAAGGGGCCTCGCCAGGATCGACCCGGATCGTGTAGAGATGGCGGGCGTGGACCCCCTCGGTTGCCTCGGGAGGCAAGATCAGGCCCGGGAGGTCCCGCAAACCCTCCTGATACAGGGTCCAGAGGCGCGCCCGCCGCTCCAGCCAGCGCTCCAGATAAGACATCTGGGCCAACCCCATGGCCGCCTGGATGTCAGTCATGTTATACTTAAAGCCTGGCTCCACCACCTCATAATCGATCGCGCCCTCCTCGCTGTACCGCTTCCATGCGTCACGGCTGAGGCCGTGGAGCCGGAGGACGCGGGCGCGTTCGGCCCACTCCGAACGCGCGGTCGCCAACATCCCCCCCTCGCCCGTGGTCAGGCTCTTGGTGGGGTAAAAGCTGAAGGCGGCCATGTCCCCCCATGTTCCGATCTTCCGTCCCCTATACCAGGCTTCCAGGGCATGGGCCGCGTCCTCGATCAGGAACAGCCCGTGGCGCTCAGCCAGGTCCCGGAACCGATCCATGGGGCACGGCCGCCCCGCATAATGGACGACGATGATGGCCCGGGTGCGCGGCGTGATGACGGCCGCTACAGCCTCAGGATCCAGGTTGCCGGTGCGCTCGTCCACGTCGGCGAACACCGGCCGCGCCCCGGTGTGGACAATGACGTTGGCCGTCGCCGCGAAGGTCAGCGGGGTGGTGACGACCTCGTCCCCAGGCCCCACGCCCAGGATCTTCAACGCCAGATGAAGGGCAGCCGTGCACGAGCCGACGGCCACCGCATGGGGCGCCCCCAAGTAGCGGGCGAAGGCCTCTTCGAAGGCGGCCACCCGAGGGCCGGTCCCCAGCCACCCGGAGCGCAGGGTCTCCACCACGGCTGCGATCGCCTCCTCCGGGAGGCGCGGTGCCCCGAAGATCAGGAAATCCTGCCGCACGCGCACCCCACTCACCGATGCCCTCCCAGCCGCGACAGGATGGCAGCGACCTTGTCCTGCAGGTCCCGGTCGGACAGGGGATGCCCGATCCGGATCCGGATGTAGCCGATCAGGTTGCCGTGGGCAAAGACCACGTAATGTCCCCAGACCGTTCGGCCCCCGCCGCCCGCTTCCTCGACCACCACCCCATGCGCGACATCCGCCGGCCCAGGAAGAGGGCGGGCCGGGCCCGGGAGCTGTCGCAGATATTCCGAGTAAGCGGCGGGCACGCGGGCAGGGTCAGCGAAAACCCGGAGCTCGGTGGAGAACCCTTCGGCGAAGGGATGATAACGCCCCTCGGCGGTCGGATAGATCACCTGAATACCACTAGAGACCCCATCGTTGAAGACTGTGCGGATCTGATAACGAGGGGCGAGGCCCGGGAAATCCTGCGGGCCGAGGGCTGCCGCCTCCAGGTCAACGGTCAGAGGATAGCACTGCGTCGGAGGCTCGGGCCACGCCACCGGCGAGATGGCCACAGGAGACAGAAGAGGGCTTTGTCCTCCCCTGGGAAGAGGCGACACACGCCCCTCCCCTCCTCTTGCGCATGCCCCCAGCGCCATCGCTGTAGCAACAACCAAGATACCCAGGCCCGTCCGATGCATCGACAGCCCCCCCAAAATCGTGGGGGCGCCTGAAGGGCGCCCCCACGATTTTACAACGGCCAGGACACCTCATGGGATCTTGACGCCCGGGAAGCCCGCCGCCACGTCTCCCGGCTTCACCAGGCTGTTCTGATCGCCGATGACGGCGATGGGGGAATCGGACTCGATCACCACACTGCCGATGAACCCGGGCGGGACATGGCCGTCGGTCAATTGGTTGAACGTCCGCGCACCGTCCACCCGGAGGCCGGTCTTCACCGTGCCGTTAGAATACCGGAGGGTCAACGTCGCCGTCCCGCTGATGGCCTGCACGGAGAAAGTGGTCACCCACTGCCCACCGCTGTAGGCGTTCTCGATGAGCGGGACCGCGATGCGCGTCCCCACATCGCTCGGCGCGAAAGCGGTATAGCCGATGGCGCGATCCCCCGGCCCCAGGGTGTTGGCGATGTTGTATGCGATCACCAGCGGCTGATCGGAGGTCACCGTCGCCGCCCCATAGAAATTAGGAGCCAAAGGACCCCCCGTGCATCCCCCATAGACATTGGCCGCCGGGTTCAGATAGAGGCTCCCGTTGCCCGGGATCGCGCAATGCAACGCTTGGCCGTTGGTGAAGGCGATCTGCACGGTGGCGGGGCTGCTGGACGTGTTGATGATGGTGAAATCGGTCGTCCACGCCCCCCAAGCGTTGATGTAGCCAGGCATATAAAGGGTCGTGCTGGCCTTGGCCAGCGGCAACGCCGCGTAGGAGACCAGAAGCCCCCCCGTGCTTTTGTACTCGTCCACCGTCACAGCGATCGGCTGGTCGCTGGAGAGGATCGCCGACCCGTTGAAATTGTTCAACGCAGGGAGGTCGAACTGATCCACCAGGGCCATCGCCCCGGGCGGGATGTTGGCAACCTGCTGCGTGGCCACCACGGAGCCCCCGCTCACGTAGGTGATGACCACCGTTGTCGCCACCGTCCCGGCGTTCTGAATGGCCATGCGGGTGTTCCAAGGCCCCAGCTTGGCCATCACGATCGGGGCGAACATCCGCGTATCCGGCTGGCTGACCCCCACATAGGCATCCGAGACGTATTGCGATCCGCTCAGATCGTTGGCGACCGTGGCGATGGCCGCAACCGGCTGGTCCGCCGCCACCACCGCAGAGCCCATCCACCCGCTGGGAAGGCTCCCTCCCCCATCGAGGGGATGC
>NZ_PSLG01000084.1:5259-7918 GCF_040289485.1 Thermoflexus sp. | reverse complement strand
TCGCCAGCGGCTTGGGCGCGTCCACCCGCGTCCCGTCCGACAGCACCAGGAAGGACGCAAGGCCCAGGTCCACGCCCACCGGCTCCCCCTGCCGCAACGGGGGATCAGGCCGCTCCACATCGCAGGTGAGGCTCACGTACCAGCGGTCGGCCTCGCGGGCGACGGTGGCGGAGAGGATGCGGGCCCTCCCTTCGGAAAGCAGGGCCAAAAGCTTCTCCGTCCGCTCCTTGGTGCGCACCTTGCCGATGCGGGGCAGCTGCACGTGCCGGGGGAAGACCCGGATGGAGCCGGTGAAGCGCGCCTTGTTGTCGTCCAGGCTCTTCTTCCGCTTGAAGCGGGGCCTTCCCGCCCGGCCCTGCCGCCAGTTGCGGAAGGCACGCTCTAGATCACGGAAGGCCTCCTGCGGCGCGCACTTGGACACCTCCACCCACCAGGGGGCATGCTGCCGCTTCCAGCGGTTCCACTCCTTGTGGAGCTGGGCCGCAGAGGGAAGAGGCAGGCCTTGTTCCAGCGCCTGCAGGCAGCGGGCAAGGCCCCAGTTGTAGGCGAAGCGGGCGGCGCCCACGTGCTTGGCCAGGGCCACGCGGGCGGCACGGTTGGGGTCCAGCTCGAAGCGGAACGCCTGCGTTACCCGCATCCCATCGCCTCCAGCGCCCGCCGGGCTCGCTTCCGGGCCGACCGGCGCCCGTACAGCCGCCCGCAAGCGGAGGTGAGGATCTCTAAAAGATCCCGCACCAGATCGTCCGTGACCTCGCCTTCTTCCACGACAACGATGCGCTTGCCTGCTGCGGCCAGGGCCGCCTCGACCATCTCAAACCCGAACCGGGCCAGCCGGTCGCGGTTTTCCACCACGATCCGGCTCCCCTTCGGGTCACGCAACACGCGCAGCAGCTGCTTCCGCTTCCCGTTCAGCCCGGAACCGATCTCGGTTACCACGTCGAAGTCCGTCCAGCCCTGCTCCCGGGCAAAGGCCTGAAGGCGCTGCACCTGGCGCTGGAGGTCATCCTTCTGGTCGGCGGCGGAGACCCGCGCGTAGCGCACCGTGCGGCCGTCCGGGTTGGGTTCCTCAACCAGGATGGTGCCGGTGGGGAGCTGCCGGGCGGGAACGGGGAGCTGGCCCGCTTTGAACCACCGCCAGGCGGTGAGGTAGCGGATTCCCTGCTTGCGGGCCCAGTCGGAGAGCTTCATAGTTGAAATGGATGATAACAAAAACGGCAGCTGCTGTCAACCTCCGCACGGGCCCTTCCCCAGCCCATTCCCGACGGCCCCGGCGGACACGATGGGAGAGGCTTGGGATTCCGGCAGGCCCGCTGGGCCCTCCCCTCCCCCGTCCTTTTTCGCCCACCGGGCAGCGGCCATGATCGCGCGAAGGATGACTCACGGGGGAAGCCCTTCGTAGCGACGCACCTCCACCAGGACGAACCCGTGCCGCTCGACCAGCCGGCCATGGGCGTCCAGCCACTGGCGCACCAAATCGCGGGCGTCCCACATCGCCGCCTCCGAGTAGACCAGCCACACCGCCCGGTATCCCCGCACCAGGGCCCGCATCTGCGCATCGACCCAGGCCATATCCACGGGGGTCCCATCCGGGTCCACGTTCGTAGCCGGGGCCCAGGTCCCCGCGTAGGGCTTTCGGAAGTAATAATCAAACACATACTGGACATACCCGATGTGGAACAGGATGAGTTCGTCAGGCCGGTAGGCTCGGGCCACCATCTGGGCGGCGGCGCGGAAGTCGGACTTCAGCGGCACCATCGCCTGGACCCCCAGCCCGGCCGCCATCGGGCCCAGAACGGCGGCCAGGGCGAGGATCCGGAGCCACCGGCCCGGGAGCCGGGCCCACCCCATGGCGGCCAGGGCGAACCACGCCGGCGCCGCGGCGATCAGATAGCGCTCCACGAAAAGCGGCCGGCACAGGGAAAGGGCCGCCAGCAGCGCCCAGGGCCCCAGCGCCCATCCCAGCCATCGCCACCGGATCCCCGCCCGGCCCAAGGCCGCCCCCAGGGCCATCAGCGCCGCCAGGGGGATCGGCCCCCATGCCGGGAACCCGCCCCACACCCCGACCGCGAACCCCCAGCCCAGCATCGCCAGGCTGTTCCGCGGAGCCACCCGCGGGAACCCGGTCTCCCCGCAGGCCAGACGAGGTCCGCCCTCCCATCGGAGCACCTGGCCGACCTGCCACCGCCACAGCGGGAAGGCCAGCGCCAGCCCCAGCACCCCTGCAACCCAGAGCAGCCCTCCGACCCTTCCCAGGCCCTTCCGGCCGGCCAGGGCGAGCAGCGGAGGGAGAAAGAGGACGAACAGGACGTGGCTGTAGAGCCCCATGGCCGCCCAGAGGACCAACTCCATCCATCCCGCGGGATCCCGCCGCGCCCGCTCGGCTGCCCCCCACGCGGCCAGGAACAGGAAGACCAGCAGGGCGTACATCTTGGCCTCCTGCCCGTACCAGACCAGGAAGGGCGCCGCCGCCAGGAACACGCCGACCAGCCGGGCCGCCCCGGCCGGGAGGAAGCGGCGGAACAGGGCCACGCCCAGGGGGACCGCCAATGTGCCCAGCCACGCCGAGGGAAAGCGCAACGCGAACTCCGAATCCCCGGCCACCCGCACCCACTGAAACAGGCCGAGGAAATACAGCGGCCCGTTGAAGCCGGGCTGGGTG
>NZ_PSLG01000084.1:0-5182 GCF_040289485.1 Thermoflexus sp. | reverse complement strand
CGCCCGAACCGCAGGGCGTCCACCTCGTCCCGCCAGAGGGATTGGGCGGTGAGGCCGCCGACGCGGAGGGCGAAGGCCAGAAGGGCCAGCAGGAGCAGACGGGCCTCCGGGCGCCGGCCCGGCCGGCGGAGGGCGACGGCCAGCCGGCCGACGCCGAAGCCCAGGGCGAGGCCCGCAGCGAAGGCGAAGAGGAAGGGCCAGGGATTTAACGCCATAGCACGCCGCATATGGAGACCACGGAGGTGCCCGCCTCGTCGGCCGGGCAGAGCGCGTAGGCCACCCGCTCGCCGGAGGTCGGCTCCAGGATGCAGAGGGCCAGGTAGATGGGGGAGACGCCGCAGACGTTGTTGCGGTCTTGGGTCTCGTGGATCCGGGCGAAGAAGCCTGCCGCGTCCCCCGCGCACATCCGCTCGATCAACGCCTCGTCCTCCGCCCGCAAACGGGCCCGCCCTCGCAGATCCAACGGGCGCCCGCCGAAGGCCGGCCCCACATGGGCCAAGTCCCCCGCGGCCACCACCACCGCGCGGCGGCCGGCCGCCGCCGCCCGCAGGAGATCCACCACGCGGCCCACCCGGGGGTCCAAGGCCGGATCGCGGCCCTCCGCGATGCAGGAGGCGAAGGGCCCGCACAGGATCGGCACCAGCTCCACCGGCCGACCTTCCCGCACCGCGTGGAGCCACACGGCGGCCAGTTCGATGGAGTGCTCCCCCCGATGGCGAAGCTCCCCGGCAAAGGCCCGATCCTCCCCCAGGGCCTGGGCCAGGGCCTCGACGATGGAGCGGGCAGTGGGCAACACCCCGAAAGGCGTCGCGTAGTCCTGCCGGGTCAACGTCAGCGCGCCGTCCTCCCCGTAATGATCCGTGCCCAGCAGGATCACCAGGTCCGCCTCGCGGACGAAGGGCGCGGCCCGCCCCCACACCCGCGCATAGGTCCGGCCGCCCCGCGCGTAGTCGATGTGGGGGCTGACCAGGCCGCGGCCCGCCTCGACCGGGTGCTCCTCCGGGAGGCCCTCCTGGAACGATCGGAGCAGGCGGCGCAGGGCCTCCGGATCCGCTGGATACACCTCGCCGGCCAGCGTCGGCGGGCGGAAGGGCGCCTGCCGGTAGGCCTCCAGGGCGCAGGCGTGGGCCTCGGCGAAGCGCTCGTTGTCCAGCAGATACGCGGCGTCCAGTTGCGCCACCAGCGCCCGCAGGGCCTCCTCATCCACCCGCACGCCGTAGCGGACCATAAGGGCAGCGCGGACGGCCCGCAGGTCCCGGGTGCCGTCGCACAGGGCCAGAACAGAGGCCAGGGGCTGGGGAACCAACAGCATCTGATCCGAGAGCCGGAGCGGATCCCGGATCAGCACGCAAGGGCGCCCGTTGCGGACGATCGGCCGCACGTCCACCGGCCGCACCTTCGGATAGCGCGCTCCTTCCGCCATCCGCCTCTCCTCTGGTCCTGGGCGCATCGCGAGGGTCGCCGGATAAGCATAACGCACCCCCGTAGCAAGGGACAAGCCCATGTCGGTCCGGGCCAACGGGCGTAAAGGGAAAGGGGTGGTCCAGCGGCCAGAGCGCTGGTCCCTTCGGAGGCCGGGGTCCGGCCTCGTCGTGGCGCCGGACGGCCGCTGGCTGGCGGCCGCCCTGGCCGGTGGGACGGCCCGCCTTTGGGAGGCGGGGGCCGGACAGGAATCCCGGGCCTTGGTCCTGGGGACGCGGGCTGTGCGCGCCCTGGCCTTCTCCCCGGACGGCCGCCTCCTGGCAGCGGGCGACGCGGAGGGCCGCGCCCGGCTATGGTCGATCCCGGAGGGGGAACCCCAGGTGGAATGGCAGGAAGCGGGCGACGCCTTCTACCGCATGGCCTTCTCGCCCCAGGGGCGATGGCTGGCGGCCGGGCTCCGCAGCGGCACCCTCTGGCTCGGCGAGGTCCAGCCGTGAAGGGAAAGCGACGGGCGTTCCTCCTCACGAGCCCGCGGCCGGAGCGGCCATCGCCCGCCGCAGCCCCCACAGCAGGAAGAGGGCCAGCGTGTAGAAACCGAAGGAGAGGGCGAACAGGCCCCGGTAGCCGATGGCATCGGCGATCAGGCCGCCCAGGGCGGTGGAGAGCAAGGCCACCCCGAGGACGGTGTTGGTGAGGCCGACGGTGAGGGGGCGGTCGTGGCCGGGCGCGATCTCCAACAGCAACGAGAGGCCGCCGACGGCCGCGCCCGAGGCGTAGGCCCCGCTGAGGACGAAGACCGGGAGCATCCAGAGCCATGGGACCCCGGGCCAGGCCTGGCCCAAGGGGCCCGCCAGCAGCGCCCAGAAGGCGCTCAGCAGCCCACACACGGTGGCCCCCTCCAGCACCTCCCGATGGCCGCGGCGGACGCTGAGGGCGCTCCACACCAGGTTGGAGAGCAGGGAAGCCCCGACGTTGAAGCCCAGGTAGAGCCCGATGGCCGCGTCGGGCACCCGCAGGTCGCGCACGGCGTAGGCGGTGAAGAAGGGAGTGGCCAGCGCCGCCCACATCAACGCCACCCGGGCCCCGAGGAAGAGCCGGTAGGAAGGCCGGGCCCACAGCGCCCGGATCGCTTCCCGCCACGGCGTCCGGGCTGCGTGCCCGTCCGGCAGCGGGCTGGGCGGCTCCACCACCAGGGCGAAGACCGCCATCCCCATCGAAGAAAAGACCGCGTAGATCAGGAAGAGGATCACCACGTTGTGGGGGAAGGGCAGACCGGCCGGCTCCTCGAGGAGCCACCGCACCAGGCCGCTGGCGGCTAACCCCAGCAGCCCGCCGAAGAACAAGCGGGCGGCGAAGAACACCCCTCGCCGCCGAGGTGGGATGGTTTTGCCTACGATCTCCATGAAGGGCAGGCCGGAGATCCCGGAGGCGAGGGAGATGACCAGATAGGGCACGAAGAAGGCCACCCGCATGCGGGCCGGGTGGGGGGCGACGGCCCACACCCCCAGGGCCATCCCGAAGGCCCCCAGCGCCCGCACCAGGGCCATCGAACGATACAGCCCCATATAGTAAACGCGGTGCCGCATCAGCCGCGAGACGAACAACTGCGGCAGGAACCACAGGCCGTCCCGCATCGGGGAGACCAGGGCCACCAGGAGGTTGGGGGCCCCGAGGCGGGAGAGGAACCACACCAGCACCAAGTTGGGATCGAGAGCGGTCTCCGCAAAGATGAACAGGGCCCCGTTGAGCACCCCGAAGACGAAGTTGCGGCGCCCATGAGGATCGCGGACCTCCCCGGGTGCCGCCAGGGAGGCCCGCAGCCGCGTCGACCGGGCCCGCCAGTCCCGCCAGATCCGTCCCACGACTCCCTCCCATCCCCTCATCCCCCCATTCTTACCGGATCCCCAGGGATCCGACAACCCTTCCCGCTCGACGTCCGTCCTATAATGAAGAGGATCGGAGCCTATTGGCCCCGGGAACTTCGCTGGGAAAGGAGGCTGAGGATGTTCTGTCCGCCAGGGACGACCGGCGCTGTTCTGTGCATCGGCGGCTTCGCCATCCGGGCCTACGGGTTGCTGCTGATGCTGGGCATCCTGGTCGGCGCGTGGCTGGCCGCCGCCGAGGCCCGCCGGCGCGGCGAGAACCCGGACCACGTCTGGGACGGCCTGTGGGTGGTGTTCCTGCTGGGCCTCGTCGGGGCGCGCCTCTACCACGTGTTCTCCAACCCCGAGGGCGCCATCGGTTGGTCCTACTATCGGGAGAACCCGATCAAGATCCTGTTCATCTGGGAGGGGGGGCTGGCCATCTACGGGGCGCTCATCGGCGGCCTCCTCGGCTTTCTGCTCTACGCCTACCGCCATCGCCTGGCCCTCTGGCGCTGGCTGGACATCGTGGCCCCTTCCATCCTGGTGGGGCAAGCCATCGGGCGGTGGGGGAACTTCTTTAACCAAGAACTTTACGGTCCCCCTACGACGCTGCCCTGGGGCATCCCCATCCCGATGGAGCACCGCCTGCCCCAGCACCTCTCTCTGCCCCCGGAGACCCGCTTCCACCCGGTCTTCCTCTATGAATCCCTTTGGAACACCCTGGGCTTCCTGCTCCTTTTCAACCTGAACCGGCGCCTGGGCGGCCGGCTGCAGGAGGGGGACCTCTTCGCCGGCTATCTCATCTGGTATCCTTTGGGCCGGCTGTGGATCGAGACACTGCGGCCTGACGCCTGGAAACTGGGGAACATCACGACAGCCCAGGTCTTCTCCCTGATCGCCCTGGCGGCCGGGCTGGCCCTGCTGATCCGCAACCGCTGGCGGGCCCGGGCGCAGCCGGCCGAACGCCCCGCCCCCGAGCCGTAGACGCCGAAGATCTGGAACCGGCCGATCGCCATGGGTTCGCTCCCCATCGGTCGCATCGCCGGGCTGGCCGTGGCCGGGGGTTTGCTCCTGGCCCTGGCGGGCGCATGGGCCATCACCCGCCTCGAGGAGCAAGATGCCTTCTGCGCCGGCTGCCACCTCCGCCCCGAGGTCACCTACGTGATGCGGGCCGCGCGGGCGGCGGCGGGCCGGGCGGGAGATCTCGCGGCCGCCCACGCCGCCGCTGGGATCCTGTGCGTGGGCTGCCATCGGGGAGACGCCTCGTTCCCCCAGCGGGCGCTGGCCCTGGCGCTGGGGGCAGGCAACGCCCTGCGGACCCCATGGGTGCCCCCCGACACCCCCCAGCACCCCGTGCGGCTCCCGGCCCTCCCCGAGGCCGGTTGCCGCCGCTGCCACGTCCGAGAGCCGGCGCTGGGCGGCGTCCCCCCGGGGAAGCCCAACCCGGTCCTCGCCCCGGGCTTCGAGAACCACTTCCACACTGACCTGTTCCGGCCTGACCTCCGGACCTCGGTGCGCTGCATCGACTGCCACCCCGCCCACCGGGAATCCGTCGAGGCCTTCTTCATCGACCGGGCGGTAGTGATCCCGGCCTGCGAGCGCTGCCATCGGGAGGTCGGGCGGGGACCCATCCGCATGGGGCCATGAGGGCGCGACGCTGGCTCTTCGTCTCGGTTCCCTTGTGGGGCCACTTGGATTATGGAGGATACCTGGACCTGGCGGTGGCCCTGGCCCGGCGGGGCCAGCGGATCCTGTGGGCCAGCGGCCCCCTGGTGCAAGAGGCCGTGGTCCGGCGAGGGCTGCCCTTCGCGCCCCTGGCCTCGGCCGGCTGGCGCTGGCTGCCGCCCCTCCCGCCCGATCTTCCCCCGGCGGAACGGCAGCGCCAGCGGCGGGCC
>NZ_PSLG01000083.1:2479-8006 GCF_040289485.1 Thermoflexus sp. | reverse complement strand
CCGCGGGATGGGGATCCGGTTCCCAGCGGCGTGGACGCCCCACGAGCGGGCGGCTTACCTAGGGACGCTGGTCCCGGAACTGGCCGATGTTCTGGGGCGGATCGCCGATCGCTACGCGGCAGTCCGCTTCGGCGGGCGGCCGCCGCCGCCCGTTCAGGCCCCGCGGGGATGGCGGTGGCTTTTGTTCTCCCGGGGGATGGCCCGGCAGCTCCGCCGCGCCCTCGCCCGATGGGACCACCGGCTCGGTGGGCGGTGGCGGGCCCCACGGCCGGCCCCAGGGCCCTGACGCTGACCATGGGGGAGAGCCCGATAGAATAGAAATGATGGGAAAGGAAGAGAGCGCCTGCGCGGCGCTGGAGGCCCTTCAGGAGCGGCTGAGGGGGATCCTGGCGCGGGTCGGGAGCGCGGGGGAAGCCGCCCTCGAGGCCCAGGTCCGGGAGGCTCTGACCCTGGTGGCGGCTTGCCGGTCCGAGGCCGAACGCGGGCGGATCCTGCTGGAGCGCTTCCTGGACCCGGCGGTCCTCGCCCATCTGCTGGCTGCGGACCCGCCGATGGTCTCGGGGGCCCGTCGAGAGGTGACGGTGCTGTTCGCCGACCTGCAGGGCTATTCGGACCTATGCGAACGGGTGCCGCTGGAGGAACTGACCTCGGTGCTGGGACGGTATCTGGCCGTGGCCCTGGAGGCCATTCGAGGGGAGGGCGGGGTGGTGGACCGATGGATGGGGGATGCGGTTCTGGGGTGGTTTAATGCGCCGCGGGATCTGCCGGACCACCCGTATCGGGCGTTGCGGGCGGCGTGGTGGATGCAGCAGGCAGTGGGGGCGCTGCACCCGACGTTGCCGCCTGAAGGCCGCCGGCGCTTTCGCATCGGCCTCCACACCGGGGAGGTGTGGGTGGGGCCCCTCGGGACCCCCGATTACTGGACCTACACGGTGGTGGGGAGCGTGGTCAATTACGCCCGGCGCCTGCAGGAGGCCGCGCCGCCGGGTCAGATCATGCTCAGCCGCGCCGTCTTCGAGCGGCTGCGGGATCGGATCGAGGCGCGGGCACTGCCGGTGTTTCCGGTTCGGAGAGGGGATCAGGTCGTCCCGGTCTATCGATTCCTCGGCTTTCGGGAGGGAGGGCCATGAAGATCCTGGCGGCGGCCAGCCTGGGGATCAGCCTGTTGCTGTTCGCTTACGCCCTCTACGTGCTGGTCCTGGCCGGCCTCAGTCTGTGGGGGCGGCGCCAGCCGGTCCCCCGGGTTTGGCCCAGAACGTGGCCGACGGTGACGGTGCAGTTGCCCATCTACAACGAGGGGAGCGTGGTGGAGCGGCTGCTGGAGGCGGTGGTCGCCATGGACTACCCGCGGGATCGGCTGGAGATCCAGGTTCTGGACGATTCCACGGACGAGACGGCGCAGATCGTGCGGCGTCGGGCGGCCTATTATCAGGCGCTGGGGCATCCCATCGAGGTGCTGCAGCGGCCGAACCGGGACGGCTACAAAGCGGGGGCGCTGGCCTACGGGCTGCGGCGGGCGCGGGGGGAGTTCATCGCCGTGTTCGACGCCGACTTCGTCCCGCCGCCGGATTTCCTGAAGGGGGCGGTGGCGGCCCTGCTGGCCGACCCGACCTTGGGGGCGGTGCAGGCCCGCTGGAGCCATCTGAACGATGCGCCCTCGCCCATCGTGCGGGCCCAGGTGCTGATGCTGGACGGCCATTTTATGGTCGAGCAACTGGCTCGCTCGGCGGCCGGGCTGCCGATGAACTTCAACGGCTCGGCGGGGGTGTGGCGCCGGGCGGCCATCGAGGCGGCGGGCGGGTGGGAGGCGGACACCTTGACCGAAGATCTGGATCTGAGTTACCGAGCGCAACTGGCCGGATGGCGGCTGGCCTTCCTGCCCGACCTGGCTGTCCCGGGGGAGGTCCCGCCCACCTTGCTGGCCTTCAAGCGACAACAGTTCCGCTGGGCGAAGGGCACCACCCAGACTTTCTGCAAGTTGATCCGGCGGATCTGGCGGAGCCGGTGGCCCTGGCCGAAGCGGCTGGCGGCCACCTTCCATCTGGGCGGGTATTTCACCAACCTGCTGGGGGTAGCGCTGCTGCTGCTCACCGGTCCGCTGCTGCAGCACCCGGTGGAGCGGCCGCGCTGGACGGTGATCCTGGGCCTGGGGTTGCTGGCGCTGCCGCTGATGTATGGCCTCAGCCAGCAGGCCTTGTATCCCGACTGGCCCCGGCGCTTGTGGGCCATCCCGGTGCTCTTTCTCATTGGGACCGGTCTGACCCTGAACAACACGCGGGCCATTGTGGAGGCGCTGTTGGGCTATGCCTCGGAGTTCCAGCGGACCCCGAAGGGGGAGCGGGCGCGGTGGCCGGAGCCGGGGGTCGATCCGATGGGGTGGATGGAGGCGGCCTTCGCCGTCTATGCCGCCTTCCTGGCCTGGCGGGCGTGGCGGCACGATCTGGAGGGCATGGGGGCCTTCCTGCTGTGCTATGCCCTAGGCTATGGGGTGGTGGCCTGGCACAGCCTGGTGCCGGCGCGGCCGGCCCCGGCGGCGGCCCCGGCCCCCCCGGCCCAGGTGTCCTCCCCGAAGGGATCCGACCCTCGGGGCCCGGCGGTCGGTTGAGGCGATCCCCATCGATCGAGAGAGGGAAGGGCGGTGCGCGTCTTCGTGGCGGGCGGCGCAGGATATATCGGGAGCGTGGTGGCGGAGTTCCTGCTGGCGGCCGGCCACGAGGTGGTGGTCTACGACAATTTAAGCCATGGGTTCCGGGCGGCGGTGCCGGAGGGGGCGATGTTCGTGGAGGGAGACATCGGGGATGGGGAGCGGGTGGTGGAGACGCTGCGGCGGTGGCCGTGTCGGGCGGCCATGCACTTCGCTGCCTTCATCGAGGCCGGCGAGTCCATGCGGGAGCCCATGCGGTATTTTGCCAACAACGTGGGGAAGACCATCGCCTTCCTGGAGGCGCTGAGAGCGGCGGGGGTGGACCGCGTGGTGTTCTCCTCGACGGCGGCGGTGTATGCGCCGCGCCCCGAGCCGCTGACGGAGGAGGCGCCGGTCGGGCCGGTCAACGTGTATGGGGAGACCAAGTGGATGGTGGAGCGGATCCTGGGGTGGCTGCATCGGACACAGGGGCTGCGGGTGGCGGTGTTGCGGTATTTCAACGCCGGGGGCGCGACGGCGGCGCGGGGAGAGGATCACCGGCCGGAGAGCCATCTGATCCCGAACATCCTGGCAGTGGCCATGGGGCGCCGCCCGTATGTAGAGATCTACGGGACGGACTATCCGACGCGGGATGGGACGTGCGTGCGGGATTACATCCACGTGGCGGATCTGGCGCGGGCGCACCTGTTGATGCTAGAGGCGCTGGAGGAGCGGCCGTGGCTGGTCTACAACGTGGGGACAGGGGTGGGCTACACGGTGCGGGAGGTGCTGGCGGTGTGCCGGGCGGTGACGGGACATCCGATCCCGGCGGTGGAGGGGCCGCGGCGGCCGGGGGACGCGCCGATCCTGGTGGCGTCGGCGGAGGCCCTGCGGCAGGACTGGGGGTGGGCGCCACAGCACGATTTGTGGGACATCGTGGCCAGCGCCTGGCGGTGGATGCAGGCGCATCCGTGGGGTTATGGGGTGGGCTGAGTCCCGGGCTCACGGGTCTTGTGTAGAGCCGCTACCATCCGCCTCGCCGCTGTTTCGACCGCATGGATCGCTGCGATGTTCGGGAGCGCGCCCAGGCTTCGCTGGACATGCTGAGCCAGAAGGCGGGGATGGTGCAGAGCGGCCCCCAGAGGAGGCGGCCCAGGCGCCCCGCCAGGGCCTGGGCATCGCTGGGGTCGCGCAGCCCGCGGAGGGGGAGGACCACGGCCGGTTCGGCGGCGAAATGGACCGAGGCCGCCACAACGCCAGGCGTGCGTTTCAGAGCGCGCTCCCCTTGGGCGAAGAGATCACCTGCGTTCTCATGGCGCAAAACGCTTCCGCGGACCCCCCATGGATGGGGGGGCGATCGGGGGTCCGCGGCGGCCTTCGAGAAGGGCCGGAAGGTAGGGAGGGTTTCGGGGGGCGAAGGGAACGGATGGGGATGACGGGGAGGGGGAAACCGATCGCTGGACGGGCGAAACCGACCGCTGGCGGCAAAGGCTTCCGCGGACCCCTGGGGGTCCGAAGGACCGTCTTCGGGACTGACGGGGGGACTTGACAAACGGCGTGGGATGGATTATCATAATCACGGGATTTACAACTCCAGCCTTCCGGAGGTAGGCCATGGGCATCTTGGCGTGGATCGTATTCGGCCTGATCGCTGGGGTCTTGGCAAAGCTCATCATGCCGGGCAAGCAAGGAGGGGGGATCATCCTAACCATCGTTCTTGGCATTGTGGGTGCCGTCGTAGGTGGCTTTATTGGCACCCTCCTGGGCTTCGGCGGCATTAGTGGCTTCGACCTCCGAAGCATGGTGCTCGCGGTTGTGGGTGCCCTGGTGGTGTTGGTCGTGTACGGATGGATGGTTCGCGGCCGCGCCTGAGCGGCATGCGGAAACCCCCAAGCGCTTTTCCCCCCGTCTGGGCGGCCGAGGTCGTCCCCAGAGGGCTCGCCGGGGAAAGCGCGGAGAAGGCGAAGAGGGGGCCTGGGGCTCGGAGCCTCAGGCCCCCCTCCTGTGCCCGGCCCGCCGCCACCGGAGACCATGCCGAACAAACAGGTGGCCACGGGCGATTATCCCCTGCCCCCAGGCCAACTCCGGCTTCTCAGGGAGCGCCCGAGCCAGGGCGCCGGTGAGGCATCCTCCAATCGTCTCATCCCCATCGGTCCGAGGACAGGGAGCGGCACCCCTCTGCCGGCATCTCCGGTCGCAACCGGTCCAGCCCCGTCCCCGAGGCCGACCTTCAGGCCCGCGCGGAGTCCCTCATCCCGCCCCATCTGGGGTCCGACGGAGAGGCCCGCGAACGCGCCGACGTCTACGCCGGCCTGGGTGGAGGCGATAGTGATCGCAGCAGTGGACGGCGCTACGATCGTTTCAATCGTTTCAATCCCACGCTGGTTCGATTGAGGTGCCGGGCGTGGGCCCATGGCCTTGGGCCCTGGGGATCCAGCGCCTGCGGCTCGACGCCCACGCCGTCCCGGGTGGGGTGCGTCCTGGACAGCGATGCGATCCATCCTACTTGGACATCTGCATCCCGCCGCCGCCGGACTTGGACTGTCGGGACATCCCGGATCGGCGGTTCCGGGTCCTGCCGCCTGACCTGCACCGGCTGGATGGGGACGGCGATGGGATCGGGTGCGAGCGGTAGCCTCCTGGGCGACGCCCGGAGCCTCAGACCTTCCGGGGGTCCCAGCCGATGGCTTCTGTCAGGCGGTCCCAGGCGTTCTTCTCGGCTTCCTCCGGGGTCCGTCCGCTGCCGGAGAAGTCTCCCCGATCCGTCTTGAGGGTGACGGTGTATTGGGTCAGATTCGAGGCAGGCTCTCCGGTGATGAGGTCGACAGGGGCAAAGATTAGATCTGCGATCGTATCCACCAGGGTGACACTGATCCCTGCTTCCCGCAAGCCTCCGGCCGCGCT
>NZ_PSLG01000083.1:0-2379 GCF_040289485.1 Thermoflexus sp. | reverse complement strand
TTTCTGCTCCACCCGCTTCCGCACGAACTCCTTTCCGCCTAACGATTGCATCCGCGGCTGGCGAGCCGAGCGCAGCGAGGCGCAGCCCGTCTGCTGCACGCATGGTTAGGCGATTTTGTTTATGGCTCGACGTTGGGGATTCATTACACGCAACACACATGCGCCCAAAAACAATATGAAGCCTGAAGTGCTAATCACCATTGGTGCCCCCCAAACGCCTGCTAACATACTAAGACCAGAACTGGAGAGAGATTGGCTGAGCTTGACAAAAGCCCACAAAATGCTATTCACGCGTCCTCGCAATTCCGAAGGCACAAGGTGGGCAATTTGTACATTTGCGATTAAATTCCCTGCCCCAAAGCATAAGGAGCTCAGGAAGCGAAATCCAAGTAGTATCCAAAATTCCCGTATAAACAGGAAGGGCAAAAGAAAAATTCCAGATAAGGCAGTACTGGTTAATAGAAACCTTATAGGGTGAAAAATTTTTTCTAAATGTACCGTTAATATGGACGATAATACGTATCCCAGACTAGCTACAGCAGTGAACAGTCCAAATTCAAAGGCCCCCTTATGGAGAACACTTTCAATGAAGTCCACATAGAGAGGAAACGTGCCGATCATCGTGAGCCCACGCAAGAGGAGAATAACAACCACAAAGGCTAACATAGAATTTCTGAGCAGAAAAGAAAGACCTTCGGCAAGGTCTTTCCAAATTTGTATTTTTGCCGTGGATATCGTTTTGGGTTGGGGAATATGGGCAGCCAAAATAAATACGCTGTTTATCACAAAAGACAATACATCCAACAATATCGCCAACCGTGGCCCCACCATGGAAACCACCCAACCAGCAATCGCCACACCGACCACATCTGTGGCCTGGATGGTTATGATATTGAGAGATACGGCTCTGGAATAGTGCTCTAATCCCACAACGTCCGGCATAAAGGCTTGTCTTACATATATTTCTAGCGTCTGAGCTACCGCTCCAATAAAAATGCAAATCAATATCTGCCACGAAGTCCTGCTGTAAAGTGCGCCGATTAAACCAAGGGCTTCTGTCCATACTGCGCCTATAAGTAGAACTTTTCGATTCTTTCGATCAGCAATGACCCCAGATATTGGCCCTAAAAACACCCATGGGAGGTATTGAAGGGCAAATACACCACCTAAAGCATGAATATCTCCCGTGCTTTGATATACATAAAGGGGTAATGCTACCCGTGATAAGGCATCCCCGCCATAAGAGATAAGTTGGCCCACGAACAACAAAACATAATTTCGATTGCGAAACAACTCAAAATACGACAAGCCATGTTTCTCCATGGCTACCATAAAGGCTACTACACACATGATTTTATGAGGAGGTTGTCCGGCTCATATGACGTTCATCCGAACGAAGGAACACGTGCCATAGAACGCAGCGCCTCGATAGAGGCGTCGCTCCATTCCTGTCCGGTCTGAACAAACTGAAAGTGAGGAGCAACCGCCCGATTCAGCGAAGAAAGCAGCGCTTTCAAGAAAGCATCCTTCTCTTGATGATAGATCTGCTCGGCCTTCTCGATTTGCTCATCGGTAAGGAGCTCATGACCACGACGCGCAAACTCGAAAAAAAGCCGCTCATGCTCGAGGAAAAGTTCGGCATGTCGATGTAGAAGTTGTTCTCGTTCAGCTATGGCCTTTTCATCCACACGCCCCCACTTGATCTCCAACATTTCCGTGATGCGGGCAAATTCTATCTGAATAGCTACTTGTCGCTCATGATATTCGCGATTGAGATCGAGCAAGGCCATGATTTGCTCGCATGTAAGGCCCAATTCTCGATGATGGGCAAGCAGCCTAGTGAACAAGAACCCCGGGGCAGCTATGGACTTCATAGGCGCATCAATCAGATAACCCGCATGTGCTGTTACTGGATGATTAACTGTACACATGGTTATGCCTCCAAAGCAGAAATTCGAGAACTGGAGCGAGGACAGAGCCGGACAACCTCCCATTTACACACAATTCTAACGCGCCTAACGGGCAAACTCAGCCGTCCTGGTTCGATTGAGGCTCCGAATACCAACCCACTAACCCCCAGACCGCTGCGTTTCAATCCCACGCTGGTTCGATTGAGGGCAAAAGACTACTACCCCATGTTCCTCACCATCTTGTTTCAATCCCACGCTGGTTCGATTGAGGCGCGCATCAGGCACGCGCCAGGATCATCAGAACAAGGTTTCAATCCCACGCTGGTTCGATTGAGGCCATATGCTCCGCCGAACCTGCAGTCCGGGTCAGAAAGTTTCAATCCCACGCTGGTTCGATTGAGGCCATCCCGAAGCCGGACCTGGCTGGCCTCTGGACCAAGTTTCAATCCCACGCTGGTTCGATTGAGGC
>NZ_PSLG01000082.1:0-8392 GCF_040289485.1 Thermoflexus sp. | reverse complement strand
TCAAACCATCCAGCCCTGGTACACCCACCGCTTCGATCTCTTCGTGAACGAGGGAAGTGGCTTTGTGTTGGGTCACTCCTCGTCCCTGACGGTCTTGGCCACCGCGTGGCTCTCGCGGCTTCTTTCTGGTGGTGGGAAGCGGCGGGTCGGGGATATGGAGGCCATCTACTTCCCGCGGGCCCTCGAGGGGTTGCGAGAGCCCATGCTGCTGATGGCAGCCACCTTCTTGGTGGTCTACATCCTCATGGCCGCCCTCAACGTGGGCTTTGTGACGGAGGCGGCGGCCAAGGCGGGCAAGCATCCGATCATCTGGGTCCTGTTGCAGGCGCTGAATTTCGCGGCTGGCTTCGCCATCCTGATCATGGGTGTCCGGATGATCATCGCTGAGCTGATCCCCTCCTTCAAGGGGATCGCGGAGCGCATCGTCCCGGGCGCCATCCCCGCCCTGGATTGTCCCCTCTTTTTCCCCTACGGGCAGGTGTCCATGGCCTACGGGGGGCTCATCGGGATGCTCGTCTCGGCCGGCCATGAGATCGCCGGGCGGCGATGATCCGCAGCCCGGCCGGCCGCACCCAGATCACCCCCCAGGGCATACGCGGTTCGCTCAGATAGGAACGGCGCTCCTCGCGGGCAGCGCTTGCCTGTTCCCTAGGTTAGGATTAATATAACAACAACGAGCCACCTCCAGCCCGGGAGCGATGGAGCGGATGACGTTCGCGGTGGCCATCCGGGAGCGACCCGTTGGGCAGCCCGCACTGCCGATGGAGAACCTTCTCGGCCCTGTCCGGATGGCTGGGCCTAGGGCGGAGGCTGTCTGCTTCTGCTGGCAAGCCAGAGATCTGCGGCGATCCCCTGATGCCTCATTTTCCTTCAGCCTCATCCTTTTCCTCACCCCCCCGGGGGGGGTGATATCCCCCTATTCAAGGGATCTCCCGGGAGTTGGACCTCGATCCTCTTTTTCCCTCCGGATCGCTGCGCCGATCCCCGCTTCGGCCGCTGAGCCCGTTTTTGCGGAGATGAACGGATGATGGAACATTCAGATCCCCAGGGGACTGCTGCGCCCACGTCGCGGTTCCGGGAAGTGCCCCTGGCGTTGTCGGAGGAGGCGGTGCTGGCCCAGGCCTTGATGGAGGCTTCGCATCCGGCGCGGATGGTCTGTAGCCTTTTCCGGGCCTTACAGGGACCGCTTTCCCTGGCCGCACTGACCCTCCTGCAAATGGATGAAGGGGAGGCTTGTCTGCTCCCCGTGGCTGTGGCCGGTCAGCCCGAGCGGTCGTTCCGGGTCCTTCCGCTCCGGCCGCCGGAATCCAGCGGGGCCGCTTGGGCGGCAGTGCGGGGCGTGCCTACCCTGGAGGAAGCCGAAGGGCGATGGTGGGGCTATTTCCCCCTGGGCCCCCGCGGGCGCATCCGGGGGGTGCTGGTTGCCGAAGGCGTCGGAAGCCCTGTGCCCCCGGAAACCTGGGGACGGTTGGGGCAGGCGGGCTGGATGTTGGGGCTGGCCCTCTCCGGGCAATCCCCTGGGGAGGCGGCGGCGCTGGCGGCCCGCCTGCACCGGTTGGTCCTCAGGCTCCAAGCCTCCGGCTCCATGACGGAGATCCTCACCCGGATCCTCCAAGAACTGGTGGAGCTGCTCCGCGCGAATCGGGGAGCGATCGCCCTGATGGCGGCGGAGGGGGATCATCTGACCGTGGTGGCGGAATACAACCCGGTTGGGACAGCTTCCGGGATCGGGACGACCATCCCCATCGCCGGCAACCCCTCGATGGCCTGGATCCTGCAGGAGCGGCGCCCCCTGGCCATCCCAGACACCGGGGATCCGATCCTGGGGCCAGTGGGACCGGTGCTGCAGAGGCTGGGGATCCGCTCGCTGTTGATCGTGCCTATGGTGGTGGAGGAGCGGGTGATCGGGACGATCGGGATCGACAGCGTGCGGGCGCCGCGGGCCTTCACCGAGGCGGAACAAGATCTGGCGGCGATCGTTGCGGCCCAGGTGGCCGGGGTGGTGGAGCGAGCGCGGGCGCTGGAGGAGGCCCAGCGCCGGGCGGCCCATCTGGAGGCCCTGCACGCGGTGTTGCGAGAGGCGCTGGAGTCCCAGGATCTAGAGGCCCTGATGGATCGGGCCCTCGGCCATCTGCGGAAGGCCTTGGGGGCTCCGATCGGGGCCCTCTGGCTGGAGGACCGGGCGGTGCTCCATGGGGCGCCGTCAGCGCTGGGGCAGGCCAGCGCGGCGGCGGCTCGGGCGACACGGGGGATCCCGGAGGGGACCCATGCGGTGTCCGATTGGGCGGCGGTGCGGGACGGGCATCCGCTGGCGGCCTGGAAGTCGGCGCTGCTTCCGTTTGGGGTCCGGTCCTCCCTGGTGGTGCCGGTGGTGCGGGGTGAGAAGCGGCTGGGCGGGCTGGTCGTGGCGGACCATGCGGCGCGGCCCTGGCGGGGGGAGGAGATCGCTTTGGTAGAAGCGGTGGGGCGGGAGTTGGGAGCGGCGGTGGAGCGGCTGCGGCTGCTGGAGGATCTGCGGCGCCGGGAGGCGCGGCTGCGGGTTCTGTATCGGGTAGCGGAGGCGTTGAACCGGGCCCCGCGGCTGCCGGCGCTGTTGGAGGCGGTGTTGGAGGCGCTGCTGGCCGATCTGCCGGCCGACGCGGCCAGCGTTCACGGGATCGAGCCGGGGGGCAGCGGGGAGCTGCGCCTGGTGGCCCAGCGGGGGTTCGGCACAGAGGATGGGGCTTTCTTCGGCCAGCGGCCGGTGGCCATCCCCGGGGAGGCGTTGTGGGTGGAGGCAGCGGAGACCTTCCTCGATCCACCGGCGGCGCGGGCGGTGGTGGAACGAGAGGGAATCCGGAGTTTCGCGGCGGTGCCGTTGCGGCACGAAGGGGAGGGGCTGGGGGTGCTGCATGTGGCCTGGCGGCAGCCGCGGCGGCTGGACGCGGAGACCCGGTCGTTGCTGGAGCGCGTGGCGGACCTGGTAGCGATAGGGCTGCATCGGGCGCGGCTGATGGCGCGCGAGGAGGCCCAGGCCCGGGCTCTGGGAGAGGCACTGCGGCTGCGGGATGAGATGATCCAGAACATGTCCCACGAGTTGCGGACGCCTTTGGCGGTGGCACTGGGGTATTTGGAGTTGTTGGCGGAGGGGGCTTTCGGGGCGCTGCGCCCAGAACAAGCAGAGGCGGTGGCCGTGTGCCGGGGGCGGCTGGCGGAGTTGCAGCGGTACGTGGAGTTGCTGTTGATGCTGCAGGCGGCGCGGGGGGGCGCGTTGGCGCAACAGCCTGTGGAGATCGTCCATTTGATCAGGAAAGTGGTGCGGGTGTGGCAGGCTGGGATAGAGGCGGGGCGGTATCGGGTGGTGGTACGGCTGCCGGAGGCGCCCGTGTGGGTGCGGGGGGATGCGGAGGCGCTGGCGCGGGCAGTGGGGGAGGTGCTCGGGAACGCGGTGAAGTTCATGCCGGAGGGAGGGGAGGTCGGGGTGGAGGTGGTGGGGGCCGCGGAAGAAGTGGTGGTGCGGGTGTGGGATGAGGGGATCGGGATCCCGACGGCGGCGCTGGGGCGGGTGGGGGAGCCTTTCTATCAGGTCGATGGGGGCCTGACCCGGCGGTTCGGGGGGATGGGCATCGGGCTGGCCCTGGCCCGAGCGGTGGCCGAGGCCCACGGGGGGCGGCTGGAGGTGCGCCCCCGCCACCCCAAAGGCACCGAGGTCTGCCTCCTCCTCCCGCGGCTGGGGTAGCGCACGCCGGGCAGCCCTGGCGGCCCGGAAGCGGGATCGCCATCGCCGTCGGGGTGTGGGTTCATCTTCATTGGTATGGTCCTCCGGGGACAGGCCGCTGGAGGGCTGGGCGGCAGGGGGCAGGGAGAACCGCCCTGCCCCCTTTCGGTTTGGACGGCCGGCGGCGGCCCTACTGAGGAAACCCAGGGCGATCGCCTGGCGGCTGGGAGGGCGCTCGCCTCATGGGCTCTCCCTTCCCCTGCCCCCGCGAACCCGGCTAAACTAGCAAAGATCCTGTGGAGGGGGCCGTCGATCCATGGAGCCGCGGTTGCCTCGGGGGATGCGGGACATCCTCCCCGATCAGATGATGCTGCGCCGGTATGTGATCCGGACCTTCGAGCGGATCTTTGAGGCCTACGGGTTCGAGCCGTTGCACACCCCAGCTCTGGAGCTGCGCGAGACCTTGATGGGCAAATACGGGCCCGACGCCGAGAAGCTGATCTACGATGCCCAGCACCGAGAGGGGAAGGAGGCCCTCAGCCTGCGCTATGACCTCTCAGTGCCCCTGGCCCGTGTGGTGGCCATGTATCCCCACCTCCCCAAACCCTTCAAGCGCTACCAGATCGCGCCGGTGTGGCGGGCCGAGCGGCCTCAGAAAGGGCGCTACCGCGAGTTCTATCAGTGCGACGCGGATATTGTGGGGACGACCTCCATGGCCGCCGACGCCGAGATCGTGGCCCTCATCGACGAGGCCCTCACCCGCCTGGGCTTCCGCAATTTCGTCATCTTGATCAACGACCGCAAGCTGCTGGCCGGCCTGGGCCGCTTCTCCGGGGTCCCGGAGCCCCTGCTGGGCCAGCTCTACCGGGCCATCGACAAGTTCGACCGCCTGGGGATGGAAGGGGTCCAGGAGGAGATGCGCCGCTACGGCATCCCGGAGGAGGTCATCCGACGCATGGCCGGGCTGCTGGCCATCCAGGGGGAGGGCCGCGAGGTGCTCCAGGCCCTGGCCCGGGAGATGGCCGCGGCGGAGATCCCGGAGGCCATGGAGGGCCTGCGGGAACTGGAAGCCCTCCTCGGGTTCCTGGATCAGATGGGCGTCTCCCCCCAACACTACCGGATCTCCTTCACGATGGTGCGCGGGCTGGAATACTACACCGGGCCCATCTTCGAGACGGTGGTCACCGAGCCGAAGATCGGCTCCATCACCGGCGGCGGCCGCTACGACGGCTTGGTCGGCCTCTTCGCCAAGCAGAGCGTCCCCATGACCGGGACCAGTTTCGGTATCGAGCGGATCATCGATGTGATCGAGGAACTGGGGATGGCGCCGGCGGGCCTGCGGCGGACCCCCGTGGAGGTCCTGGTGACGGTCTTCGATGAGGAGCGGATGGGCGCCGCCATCGCCACGGCCCGGGCGTTGCGCCAGGCCGGCCTGAACACCATGCTCTATCTCGAGCCCCGCCGCCTGGAGGCCCAGTTGCGTTACGCCCACCACAAAGGGATCCCCTTCGTGGTCTTCGTCGGGCCGGACGAGGCGGCACGGGGGATGATCACCGCCCGGGCGATGGACACCGGGGAGCAGCGGACGCTGCCGGTGGCGGAGGCCGCCCGCTGGATCCGAAGCGCCCTGGGAGGGTCCAATGGTGGATGAGCGGGTGGGGGTGATCGGGCTGGGGTATGTGGGGCTGCCCCTGGCCCTGGCCTTCGCCGAGGCGGGGCTGGAGGTCGTGGGGGTGGATGTGGACGCGGGGAAGGTGCAACGGCTGGCCGCCGGGGAGAGCCCCCTGCGGGACGTCCCCCCGGAGGCCCTGCGGGCGGCCCTGGCGGCCGGCCGGTTCCGCCTCACCACCGATTACGAGGCGCTGCGGGCGGCCGACGCGATGTTCATCTGCGTGCCCACCCCCTACGATGCCATGCGGGCGCCCGACCTCTCGTATGTGCGGGCGGCGGCGGAGGGGATCGCCCGGGTGCTGCGGCGGGGGCACCTGGTGATCTTACAGAGTACCACCTACCCGGGGACGACCGAGGAGGTGGTGCGCCCGATCCTGGAGGCGGGCAGCGGGCTGCGAGCGGGGGAGGATTTCGACCTGGCCTTCTCTCCCGAGCGGATCGACCCGGGCAACCGGACCTGGACGGTGCGCAACACGCCGAAGGTGGTGGGGGGGATCCATCCCCGGAGCACGGAGCGGGCGGCGGCGCTGCTGGCCCGGCTGGGGGCGCCGGTGCATCCCGTGTCCTCCCCGCGGGTGGCGGAGATGAGCAAGTTGCTGGAGAACATCTTCCGGAGCGTCAACATCGCCCTGGTGAACGAACTGGCCCTGTTGTGCGAGCGGATGGGGATCGACATCTGGGAGGTGATCGAGGCGGCGAAGACCAAGCCCTTCGGGTTTATGGCCTTCTACCCGGGGCCTGGGGTGGGCGGGCACTGCATTCCCGTGGATCCCTATTATCTTTCCTGGAAGGCGCGGGCCTACGATTTCTACACCAAGTTCATCGAGTTGGCGGCGGAGGTGAACCAGGCGATGCCCTTCCACGTGGTGGGGAAGGTGGAGGAGGCGCTGGATCGCTACGCGGGACGGGGGCTGCGGGGGGCGCGGGTGCTGGTGCTGGGGGTGGCCTACAAGCGGGAGGTGGAGGACGCCCGCAACAGCCCCGCGGAGCGCATCCTGGAGTTGCTCCTCCGGCGGGGGGCGGAGACGGCCTACCACGATCCGTATGTGCCGCGGTTCCGCGTGGGCGGGAACCCCTTCTATCCGGAGGTGCGAGAACTGGCCTCGGTGCCGCTTACGGAGGAGCGGCTCCGGTGGGCGGACGCGGTGGTGATCGTGACGGGGCATCGGGCGGTGGACTACGCGCGGGTGGTGCAGACGGCGCGGCTGGTGGTGGACACGTGCCACGCCACGGCCGGGCTCCCGAAGGGGACGGCGACGATCGTGCGCTTGGGCGCTCCCATGCCGGAGCCTTCGGAGGGCCCCCGATGAGCGCCCGCCCCGCGGCCGTGGCCAAGGGCCGGCTGTGGGCGGCCCGCATCGCAGTGGTGATCATCCTGATCGGGGCGGTCGTTTTCACCCTCCGTTATCGGGACCGCTTCGAGGAGTGGGCCCGCCTCGGCTACCCGGCCATCTTCCTCATCAGCGCCCTCACCAACGCCACGCTGATCCTCCCCCTGCCGGGCCTGGCAGTGACCACCCTGGCCGGCGGGATGTTCAACCCATGGATCGTGGGGGTGGTGGCCGGGCTGGGACAGGCGGTGGGGGAGCTGAGCGGGTATCTGGCGGGCTACGGGGGTCAGACCCTGGCGGACGACCTACCGCATTACGACCAGATCGCCCGCTGGATGCGCCGCTACGGCCCGTGGGTGGTCTTCGTCCTCGCCCTGGTTCCCAACCCCCTCTTCGATGTGGCCGGCATCGTCGCGGGGTCCACCCGGATGCCGCTTTGGGCCTTCTTCGTGCCCTGCGCCGCCGGCAAGATCCTCAAGAACCTGATCGCCGCCTGGGCCGGCTTCTACGGGATCGAGCTCCTGCAGCGGTGGTTCGGCGCGTGAGGGAGGCCGCTGGATCCCGGGGAGGGTTCCTCCTGGCGGGGGGCCGGCGGGCCCGCGGCCGGCTCCGGGCCGCGGGCTCCATCTTCCTGCTCTCCCTGGCGGTTCTGCTGGCCCTGGGCCCCTTGGTCCTTTCGCCGGGCATCCTGATGCGGGGGGATGTGGCCCTGTATTTCTACCCCTACTGGCAGGCGGCCGCCGAGGCAACCCGGGCCGGGCGCCTGCCCCTTTGGAACCCGGATCTCTTCGCCGGAGCACCCTTCCTGGCCAACCCCCAGGTGGGCTTCTTCTACCCACCCAACCGGGTCCTCTCCGGGCTCCCGCCCCCCCTGGCCTTGAAGGTCTCGATCCTGCTGCACGCCCTGGGAGCGGCGTGGGGAATGGCGGGCCTCGCCCGCCGCCTGGGCTACCGGGCCGGCGGCGCGCTGGCCGCGGGGCTGGCCTATGCCCTGGGGGGCTACTTCCTGGCCCAGGCCGAGCACATCAACCAGTTCCAGGCTCTGGCCTGGCTGCCCTGGATGGCCTGGGCCTGGGCCGCCGGGCGCTGGGTCGCCCTGGGGCTGGCCGCGGCGATGCAGGCCCTCTGCGGCCACGCCCAGACGGTCTTCATCAGTTGGGTGGGGCTGGGGATCTTCTTCGCCCCGTTCTGGAAGGAGAAGGGGGAAGGGGCCGGCGCAGGGGCGTGGCGCGTCGGCGGGAAGGGAGGCCTCCTCGCCCTTGGGCTCGCCGCCGTCCAGTGGCTCCCGGCCCTGGAACTGGCCCGCGTCTCCATCCGCGCGGAGGGCCTTCCCCTGCGGGAGGCCCTTTCTTTCTCCCTCCATCCTCTCCTGCTCGGCCGCTCCCTGCTGCCTGGCCGGGAGGCAACCGCCTTCTCCGAGTTCGCCGCCTCCATCGGCCTGCTGGGGGGGCTGGCCCTGGCCTGGGGGATCGGGCGCCCGGGATGGGCCCGATGGGGCGCGCTGGCCGGCCTCGGCCTGTTTTTCGCCCTGGGGGGCTATAACCCGGTTTACGGGGCCCTGGCCGCGGCCCTCCCCCCGCTGCGGGCCTTCCGGGTCCCTGCCCGCTGGCTGGCCCTGTGGGCCTTCGGGGCCGCCCTGGGGGTGGGCGCCGGGATCGAGCGGGGGCGCGATCCAGCCGCCCGCCGGGCCGCC
>NZ_PSLG01000081.1:0-8563 GCF_040289485.1 Thermoflexus sp. | reverse complement strand
CCTTCCCGGGGAACTCCCGGTAGGGCCGTTTGGGGTGGCCAGCCCGGAGCCGGCTTGGTTTTCACCGGCTCTATCTGCATGATAGCCGAAAACCCGCGAGCCGTCCACCGGCTGTGGGAACGGGGCGCTGGCCCACCTCGAACCCACCGCCAGGCGGTGAGGGGGTGGATTCCGTGCGGGCGTGCCCCGTCGGAAAGCTTCGTGGCTGAAATGGCTGATAATAAAAATGTCAGCTGTTGTCAACCCTATGCGAACGCCATCCGGTTTCGAAGGGAGGCTCCAGCGCCGCCGGCTCCCAAAAGCGCTCGGCAGGGATCCCCCCGCCGGCCTGCTGGGCGGCGGCGCGGAGGCGCTCTAGGACTTCCTCCTCGCGGGCGAAGAAGATCGGCCACTGGGAGCGATAAGCGAGGACGGCCTGGGCCCGGGCCTCCAGGTCCGCCTCGTCCAGGAACACCCGATGGGCCCGCCACCCCGCGGGAGGCACGAAGGCCTCCCGTTCCACGTAGGGGAAATCCTCGTAGAACCACACGATGACCCCTGGCGGCCGCCACGCCGCCACGGCTTCCCGGACCAATCGGTGGTCCACGTGCCCTCCGATGGCCAGCGGGACAAGGAGGAGATCCCCCGCCGCCCACAGGAGGGCCTTCAGGGCCTCGACCAGCCGGGAGATCCAGACGGACTCTTCCGGACGCGGGGGGCGGAACAGGTCCTCCCGGCCGGCGCACAGGGGCTGCCCCCTGGCGTCCCGCCGATAGATCCCATCGGGGAAGTCCAGGTGGATGGGGATGGCGCCGAGGAGAGCCAGGGCCGCCCGATCCTCCGCCCGCCGCCCGGCCATCGCCGCATCCCCGTAGCCCCACACCGCGTGGAGGGCCTGGGCGAAGGGCGGCGGCGGCCCCGGCGGATCCCCCGCGAAGACGGTCACCACCTCCACCCGATGGCCGGCCCGGGCCATCCGGTGGAGGGTCCCTCCGCAGGAGAGGACCGCATCATCCAGATGCGGGGAGAGGACCCGCACCCGGGCGTTGGGTTTGACAACCATCGGCGTCTGTGGCATAGTGGGGGACCGGCTACGAGTCCCAACTCCCGGACGGAGCGCAGGCCATGGCGACCAAGGCCAAGAAGACGACGTCCCAGGAAGAGAAGAAGGCCGAGCCCATCGTCGACCATCTCACCCGGCGGATCTGCTATCGCTGCGGCCAGCCCATCCGCCTGAGCGAACTGCTGCCGGTCAAGGACGGCCTGCGGAACCGCATGCGCTACTACCACAAGAAGTGCTTCGCCTGAGGGCCGGTTCCCTCAGCGGGGCCCCGCCCCCACCGGCGCCAGCCGGCGGCGCAACGCCTCGAGGACGGCCTCCGGGCCGGCGAAAGGCCCCTCTGCGGCCATGAGACGGGCGGCGACGATCCGCAGGGCCGGGAGGCCCGCCGGATCCTCCTCGAGCTCCTGGAGCGGGTAGAAGTAGGGCAGCGCGTTCTGCAGGCGGGAGAGGGCCTTTTCCCCCAGGGCGACGGCTTGTCGGGCCTCCCCAGTCATGAGGAAGAGGCCCTCCCCGAGATGCCCCAGGAAGAGCCCCTCGCCACCCTCGTGGTTGACCCCGGCCAGCAGCAGCCCCACCGCCCGGATGGCGTCGTCGCGGGCCACAAAGCCGTAATGCTCCCCGAAGGCCTCCAGGCCCTCCAGGCCGATCAGCCACGCCACCCACCCGGTCCGTCCCAGTTGCTCCTCCAAGTGCTCCAGGATCAGCGGCAGTCCCGGCAGGCCGGTGAGGAAATCAAAGGCCGGCCCGGCCTGCGAGCGCCGGAGGATGTTCTGGACCCGCGCCCGCAGCTCCTGGAGGCTGAAGGGCTTGGGGATGTAATCATAGGCACCCAGTTCCAGGCCGGCCAGGCGATCCTGGCGCCCTCTGCGTTCCGTGAGGAAGATCACGGGGATGCCCTCGGTCCGCCGATGGGTCCGCAGCCGCCGGAAGACCTCGAAGCCGTCGATGTCGGGCAGCCGGATATCTAGGAGGATGACGTCTGGCGTGTGCTCCCGGGCCATGGCGAGGGCCTCCTCCCCCGAGGCGGCGGCGAGCACCCGGTAGCCCTGGGCCTGGAAGTAGGCCTTCAGCACTGCGACCGTCTCCGGCTCGTCCTCAATGATCAACAAAGTGGCCGTGCGCCCCATGGGAACCTCCCCTCCGCGCCGGGGCGAAGGATGCGATCCCCCCATCAGCCGATGGGCTCCTTGTAGACGGCGAAAGAGCAGGTCGGATCCCCCATGGCGATGCAGGAGATCTCCTCCACCCGGAACTCCTTCCCGCCGCTGACCCAGCGCAGGCCCTCCTGAAGCAGGCCGATGGCCGCGTAACAGACCGGGCGGTCCGTCTTGCGGCCCCAGCACACCGGGCAGCGCTCGATCACATAAACGAAGCGGTCGGCCTCCTCCACCACGTAACTTTTCTGATCGCTGAACTGGGTGAAGATGCCCGCCATGGCCGGGAGGCCGATCTTCAGTTTGGCCTGGAGCGGCAGCACCCGGAAGGCGAGGTCGCTGACCCCAGCCAGGGCCCCGAATCCCTGCAGGCCCCGGGCGAAGGAGGCCCGGCCGCCCCGTAGGGCCAGCCCCCGGCCGCCCCGCGGCCCATACATCTCTTCCAGGGCCTGGTTGATGGCGGCGAAGTCCGCGAAATCGAAGCCCCGCTCCAGGTTGTCCGGGGGGTAGTTGTCGATCAAGTGGGGAAGGCGGGCCAGGTTGAGGACGGCGTTCAGGCCGTTCTTCCCCATCACCTCCTCGAGAGCCTCCAGGAAGATCCGCGCGATCTTGTTGGGGTAATACAGGCCGCTCTTCTGCTGGCTCAAGGCCTTCCCTCCTGATGCCGAGATGAACCCGCCCGGGAAGGGAAAAGCGCCCGCTGCGGATGCTCACGAGGCCAGGATGCGGGCCAGGTCCTCCGCGGCCCGCCGCATGTCCAGGAACAGCAGGCCCAGTTTGGCCTGGGGTCTGGCCAGCACGGTGAGCACGGCCTCCTCCCCGACGGCCATCAGCACCACATAGCCCCGCTCCCCCCGGATGTAAACCTGGTCCAGGGTCCCGCGGCCCAGCTCCCCAGCGATCCGCTCGCCCAGGGAGAGCATCGCCGCGGACATGGCCGAGACCCGGTCCTCCTCGACATCGGCCGGGAGGGCCGAGGCCATGATCAGCCCGTCGATGCTCACCACTGCCGAGGCCTCGATGTCCGGGGCGCTGGCTTGCAGTTCCTTCAGTCGTTCGATCATCCGCTCGGTCCGCGTTTTGGGCATGGCCTGCGCTCCCTGCGGCGGCATGCTGGTTTCCGATGCTAACAACGATCGGCGGGGATGTCAAGGAGGAAGAGGAGTCCTCTTGAGCCGGCTGAAGGCCATGGTATAATTTCTGCGGGACCTGCCCCCGTCGTCTAGTGGCCTAGGACGCCGCCCTTTCAAGGCGGAGATCAGGGGTTCGAATCCCCTCGGGGGCACCTGCTCGATGGATCCCCTCCGGCGCGCCCGGAGCTGAAAGTCGCACCGCATGCGCCGCGCCATCCCGATCCTGATCCTCGGCGGTCTCCTCACCGGCCTCGGGTTCGCCGGGGCGCGGCAAGTTGCGCCCCCGCCGGGCCGGCCGGCCGACGCAACGCCCGTCCACGGACCTTCGCGCCCCTCGGCCGCGCCGACCGTCCCGCCCATGTCTTCTCCCTATTTTCAGGAGCCCCTCCCACCCGCCGACGGACGGGCGCGGGTCCTCCACGTCCCCATCCTGATGTACCACTACATCTCAGAGCCGCCCCCGGGCGCCGACCGCTTCCGGCTGGACCTCTCGGTCCGCCCCTCCCAGTTCGAGGCCCACCTGCAGCACCTGCGGGCCGCCGGCTACGCCACGGTTTCCCTCAGCGACCTGATCGCCCACCTGACCCAGGGGCAGCCGCTGCCGCCCCGCCCGGTGGTCCTCACCTTCGACGACGGCTACCGGGACGCCTATACCGAGGCCTTCCCCCGGCTCCTGCGCTACGGCTTCCGCGGCACCTTCTTCGTCCTCACCGGCCGGGCGGACGCCGGGGACCCGCGCTACCTGAGCTGGGCGCAGATCCGGGAGATGAGCGCCGCCGGGATGGACATGCAGCTCCACGGGCGCGAGCACATCCCCCTGGCCGGGCGAGACGAGGCCTTCCTGTTCTATCACATCGTCGGGGGGAAACAATCCCTCGAGGCCCACACCGGCCGCCCCGTCCGCTTCTTCGCCTATCCCTCCTCCATCTACGACAGCGGGCTGATCCGGTTCCTGGAGGCCTACCGGTTCTGGGGGGCGGTCACCACCGCCTACGGGGCCGAGGAGCGCCTGGACAACCGGTTCATGTGGCCCCGCATCCGCATCCGCGGCACCGATGGGGTTGAGCAACTGGACCACAAACTGCGCGGCCTCCCGTTGGGAGCGCCATGAAGGAGCGGCTCCAGGGCGTGCGAGGAACGCATCCGCCAGAAACGGGTGACGGTTAACGGCGCCCCCGCCCACCTGGGGATGCGCGTCGACCCCGAGGCCGACGACACTCGCCCATCGCCTGACCCACCCCCGCTACGCGCATCCCAAGGTCTATCCGGTCCTCGTCGAGGGCCGGCCGACTCCGGAGACCTTGGAGCGCTGGCGCCAGGGGATCCCCCTGAACGGTGAGCGGACCCGCCCGGCCCGCGTCCAGGTGATCCGCTATGAAGGGGACGCCACATGGTTGCTGGTGGAAATGCGGGAAGGGAAAAAGCGCCAGATCCGCCGCGTGGCCGCGCGCCTGGGGCATCCGGTCCGCCGCCTGATCCGGCTGCGCATCGGGCCCATCGCCCTGGGACGGCTCCGGCCGGGGCAGTGGCGCCCCCTCACCCGCCAGGAACTCCAGCGGCTCCAGGCCCTCCGCCCAGAAACGAAAAGGGGGGCGCTGTAGCGCCCCCCGGGTGGCCTGACCCACCGCGAGGCCCTCACTTCTTGCCCTTCTGCCCCTTCGGCCGCTTGGCCCCATACTTCGAACGGCCCTGGCGCCGCTTGTCCACCCCCGCCGCGTCCAAGGCGCCCCGGATGATGTGATAGCGCACCCCCGGCAGGTCCTTCACGCGCCCGCCCCGCACCAGGACCACCGAGTGCTCCTGGAGGTTGTGGCCCTCGCCGGGGATGTAGGCCGTGACCTCCACGCCGTTGGTCAGACGGACGCGGGCGATCTTGCGCAGGGCCGAGTTGGGCTTCTTGGGCGTCATCGTCCGCACCACGACGCACACCCCGCGGCGCTGCGGCGCCCCCTTCGGATCCCAGTAGCGCTCCCCGGTCAGGGAGTTATACACCCAGTGGAGCGCCGGGGACTTGCTTTTGCGGACCTTCGGCTTGCGGCCTTTGCGGACCAACTGGTTGATGGTCGGCATCCCCCCTCGTCCCTCCTCCGGATTCGATTCGCGCTTCAAGCGCGCGTATTTTACACGGGAGGTGGGGAGCTGTCAACGACGCCGGCAGGGACCTTATCCCGCCCCACGCCGGATGGGGCGGGGGCGCAGCGGGCTGGGCCCCTCTATGGCGATCCCGTCACCTCAGGGGTCGGTTGTCGCTCCCATGCTTCTCTGCTATGCTGGCTCCCCGCCGAAGCCCGGAGGAGCACATGGACGAGCCTTTTCTTTCCATCATCATCCCGGCCCACAACGAGGAGCGCCGGCTCCCCCGCGCCCTGGAGCAGATCGACCGCTTCCTTCAGGCCTGGGGACGGCCGGCCGAGGTCGTGGTGGTGGAGAACGGCAGCACCGATCGGACCGCGGCGGTGGTCGAGGCCTTCGCCCAGGACCACCCCTATGTGCGGCTGATCCGGGATCCCCGGCGGGGGAAGGGCCGGGCCGTTCGCCAGGGGATGCTGGCCGCCCGCGGCCGCTATCGCTACATCTGCGACGCCGACCTCTCCACCCCCATCGAGGAGGTGGTGAAGTTCTTGCCGCCCCTCCAAGAGGGGTTCGACATCGCCATCGGCAGCCGGGAGGCCCCGGGGGCCCGACGGATCGGGGAGCCCCTCTACCGGCGCCTGATCGGGCGGGCCTTCAACACCATCGTCCGCCTCCTCGCCCTCCCCGGCTTCCAGGACACCCAGTGCGGCTTCAAGATGTTCCGGGCCGAGGCGGCGGAGGACCTCTTCCGCGTCCAGCGTCTGGACGGCATGAGTTTCGACGTGGAGGTGCTGTTCATCGCCCGCCTGCGCGGCTATCGCATCGCCGAAGTCCCGGTGACCTGGTATTTCAACCCGGAAAGCCGCGTCCGGCTGTTCCGGGACAGCCTGAACATGTTCCGGGAACTCCTCCTGATCCACTGGAATCGCTGGAAGGGGGCGTATGCCCAGTCGGAACCGGCAACGGCCTCCACGGCCGACCCTGGTTGAGGAAGCCGCTTTCTGGCGCCAGGGCCTCCGCCACGTCGCCGGCCTGGACGAGGCCGGGCGGGGGGCGTGGGCCGGTCCGGTGGTGGCGGCGGCGGTGATCCTGCCCCCCGACCCTCTGCGCCTCCGCCGACACCTGGCCGAGGTCCGGGATTCCAAACAGCTCCCGCCAGCGGCGCGGGAGCGCCTGCTCGAGGCCATCCAGGCGGTGGCCCTGGGGGTGGGGGTCGGCATGGCCTCGGCGGAGGAGATCGATGCCCTCGGCATTCTCGCCGCCACCCGCCTGGCGATGACGCGGGCCCTGGCTGCCCTGCCCCTCCCGCCCCAGGCCCTCGTGATCGACGCCCTCCCCCTGCCGGTCCCCCTGCCCCAGCGGTCCCGGGTGGGGGCCGACGCCCACTGTCTCTCCGTCGCCGCCGCCTCCATTGTCGCCAAGGTGACCCGCGACCGCTGGATGCAGGCGATGGAGAAACGCTATCCGGGCTACGGCTTCGCCCAGCACAAAGGCTACGGCACCCCTGCCCACCGCCGGGCCCTAGAAGCCCGGGGCCCATGCCCCATCCACCGGCGGTCCTTCGGCCCGGTTCAGGAGGCCGCCCAGGCCCTCCGCCGGCGGTGGGACGCCGACGACGGGAAGGATGCGCCTTGCGCCTGGCCCTGGTCCACGACTGGATGAACCAGATCGGAGGCGCCGAGGCGGTCCTGGAGGCGCTGGTGGAGGCCTTCCCTGGGGCCCCCATCTACACCAGCCTCTACGCCCCGGACCGCATGCCGGCCCACTGGCGGACCTGGGACATCCGGGTCACCTGGCTGGACCGCATGCCCTTCGCCCGCCGCTGGCACCAGGCCTATCTACCCCTCTACCCCCTCGCCTTCGACGCCCTGAACCTCTCGGCCTACGACGTGGTCCTCTCCAACAAAAGCGGGTTCTGCCACGGGGTGGTCACCGGCCCGGACACCGTGCATGTGTGCTATTGCCTGACCCCCACCCGCTACGTCTGGGCCTATGAGGATTACGTGGCCCGGGAGGGGCTGCCGTCCCCGCTGCGGCGTCTGATGCGGCCGCTGATCACCTGGCTCCGGATGTGGGACCGCCTGGCGGCCGACCGGGTGGACCTGTTCATCGCCATTTCCACGGAGGTCGCCCGTCGCATCCGCAAGTTCTACCGGCGCCCCTCCCTCCTGCTGCACCCGCCGGTGGACGTGGCCCGCTTCCAGCCCGCCGGCCGGCCGGAGGATTACTTTCTCATCGTCTCGCGCCTCGTCCCCTACAAACGGATCGACCTGGCCATCCAGGCCTTCAACCGACTGGGGCTCCCCCTGGTGATCGCCGGCGACGGGCGGGATCGGGCGCGCCTGGAGGCGATGGCCGGGCCGAACATCACCTTCCTGGGCCGGGTGTCCGACGAGCGGCTCCCGGACCTCTACGCCCGCTGCCGGGCGTTCATCTTTCCCGGGCACGAGGATTTCGGGATCGCCCCGGTGGAGGCCATGGCCGCCGGGCGGCCGGTGATCGCCTTCGCCGCCGGGGGGGCGCTCGACACCGTCGTGGAGGGGGTGACCGGCCTGTTCTTCCGGGAGCCCACTCCGGAGAGCCTGGCCGAGGCGGTGCAGCGCCTGTCCGCCCTCTCCTTCAACCCTGCGGTCATCCGGCGCCACGCGGAGCGGTTTGACAGGCGGCGGTTTCAGGAAAAAATTAAAAAGATCATCGAGGAAGTGTGGGAGGCCCCGCGACGGGGCCTGGAGATCGAGGGGACGTTGATCGCCCGATGGACCTCGACACCGTAAGGCGGATCCTAAGGCGCTGGGGGTGGCTGGCCCTGATCCCGACCGCCCTGGGGATCGCCGCGGGGTGGATGGCCGCCCCGCCGACGCCGGTTTACCAGGCCACGGTGCGCTTGGCGGTGGGCCTCGCCCCCGGGGCGGCCCCGGCCTATGACTACGACGGCTACTACCGCTGGCTCGCCAGCGAATACCTGGCCGCGGGGGTCTCGGCGTGGATCCGCAGCCGGGATTTCGCCGAGCGGGTCGCTGCGGCCCTGACGGCGGAGGGGGTGCGCTGGCCGGCCCCCGCCGTCCAGGGCGCCCTGGCTTCCGATTACCAGCGCTCGGTGGTGGTGCTCTACGTCACCGCGGCCGATCCGGCCCTCGCGGAGGCCATCGCCCGCGCCGCCA
>NZ_PSLG01000009.1:8895-59915 GCF_040289485.1 Thermoflexus sp. | reverse complement strand
GGTCATCCGTTTCGCCTCGCAAGGTGAAAGGGATGACGATGCGCCACGGAACGGTCGGCCGATCCAGGACATCGAGCCCGAGAGCCCCACCGCCCGTCGGGTCCGGGAGTGGGCGGCCCAGATCCTGCGCCTCGCCCGGCCGGGGGGTGGAAGGGGGCGCAGCGACACTGCGCCCCCCGGGGTGGGTCCGAGGGAACACGGGCCCGGTGGGCTTTAGCGAGGGAGCCGGGCTGCCAGGGCCTGGCGGATCTCCTCCACCTCGGCGTGGCGCCCCTGCTGCTTCTTGGAGAAGACCAGTTCTCCGTTCACCCGGACCTCAAAGACCCCCCCGCTGGACGGGATGAGGGTCCAGGAGGCGATGTGCGCCTCGAACTCCTTCAGTAGTTCCTCGGTCAACCTGACCGCGCGCGGGAGATACCCTCAGACCGCACAATACTCAATCTCCACCCGCCACATGGCGCCCTCCTGGAGATGGGTCTTATGGAACATCGCCATACGTCCACAGGCGGTTGGCGGTGAAGTTCCAGAACAGGGCCACGCCCACCGCCACCACCTGAGCGGCGTTGACCCCCCACTTCATCCCCAGGCGCGGGATCAACCACCCCGAGGCCGTCCCGAACACCGCCAAGTTGATCCCGAGGCCCATGGTGTTGATCACGAAGAACTGGGAGATCTGCTGCCCGAGGGGCTTGGAACGGGACTCCGGATAGGTCCAATAGCGGTTCCACAGGAAGTTGTTCAACACCGCGGCCACGAAGGAGCAGGCTTTGGCCGCCACCGGAAGGAAACCGGCGAGGAAGACCAGTGCGTTCAAGAGCCCGGTGTCGACGATAAACCCGATCGCGCCGACGACGCAGAACTTCAGGAACCGGACCGCCTCTTTGCGATAGGCGCGATACCATTCGCCGACGACGGGGCGAAGCAGAAGCCTTCTTTCCACGGCGTGCCTCCTCGGTCGTGCAGCGACGGAGGATCCTCCCTCCCATGCGAAGGACCTGGGTCCGGCGGCGAAGGGCTTTCCCTCTCGTTGATCAGGATCTCCACCCACGCCCCGTAAAGAGCCAGGAACAGGGGCAGGTTGGCCACGTAAAGATTATCGAAGAGATTGTGGATGTGCAAATGGGCCCAGGCCGCCATCAGCCCCGCCGCCAGGCCCCGCCGCCAGCCCGCGCTCCCCTGCCACGCCCGCCAGGTCCGCACCCCCACGACGGCCCAGAAGAGAAGATAGAGCGAAAGGCCGGCCAGCCCGGTCTCTGCAGCCATGTTCAGGTAGCTGTTGTGGGCATGGCCCAGCGGATGGGGCCAGCGGATCAGGGCGTAGCGCGGGTAGACGACCGCGTAGTTCCCGAGGCCCACGCCGAACCACGGTTGCGCCCGGATCATCTCCACCGCCGCCTGCCAGTGGGCCAGCCGCTCGATGATCGCGAAGTTCGCCTCGTTGACTTCCACGCCCCGCACATCGGCGACCCGAAGTTCCTCGAGGACCCCCGCGAGGCGAGCCTGAACGACAGGGGGAATCCACCCGCTGCCCCCCAGCAGCCCGACCGCCAGCCCGAGCGCGGCCCCAACGGCCAGCCCTGCCCGACCCCGCCGGGGCAGCAGAAGAACCAGCACTGCCCCCGCTCCAGCGGCCCCCAACCAAGCCCCCCGCGATCCCGAGGCCAGCAGCCCGGCCCCGGCCAGCCCCCCCACGGCCAGCGCCCCTACGGCCGCCCCCCACCGTCCCATCGACCGGGAGCCCTTCGCGGACCCCAGCATCCCGATCCCCAGCCCGAGGGCCACCGGAGCGATCAGGCCCATCATCCCCCCGAACGGGTTGGGCTGCTGGAAGGTCCCGTAGGCCCGGTAAAGGGACAGCCCCGGGAGCCGGAAAGGGGCTGGGCCGGCGCCTCGCAGCACCGCCTGCCAAAGCCCGATGCCCGCTTGCACCGCGCCGGAGAGCAGGGCCATCCCCAGCAGGAACCGCTGGACCGGCCGGGGGGCGCCAAGGACCAAGATCACCACCAGCCCCACTTGGGCCCACTTGATCCCCTCCGGCAGCCCCTCTTCCCACGACGGCGCCCAGGCCAGCGTGAGGAAGGCATAGCCCAGGAAAAGCCCATAGGCCCAGGCCCATCCCCAGCCCGGGATCCGTCCCTCCCGCCGGGCCAGCCCGCGCCAGAGCCCGGCGAGGAGGGAGAGGGCCAGGAAGATCTGGGCGCTGTTTACCGGGGGGGCCCAGCGCTCGTTCTCCAGCGGGGCGAAGGGTCCGGTGAGCAGGGCCAGCCCGAGCCCTGTTTCGGGGATCCGAAGGAGGAGCCCCGCCCCCGTCAGGGCCAGCCCGAGGCCCAGGACCGTCTCCGGGGCCCGTCCGATCCCGAAGCCCAGGACGGCCGCCAGGGCGGCCCACGCGGCGGGGAAGACCCACCGCCCGCTGCCCCCGAGCCGTCCCCATCGATCCCCGATCCCCTGCGCCCCGTGCATCGTCGCCGCTTTACCCCTGCGGTCTTCACGCCACCGTCGCCGCAGGACCGGACGCCGCCCCGGCCAGGCGCTCCTGGAACCACCGGATCGTCCGCCGCAGGCCCTCCTCCAGCGGGATCTGCGGGTCCCATCCCAGGCGCTGGCGGGCCTTAGTGATGTCCGGACAGCGCCGCTGGGGATCTCCCGGGATGCGGCGATCGGGCAGGAACCGGATCCCGGCCGGGTTCCCCGTCAGCCGGTTGATGATCTCCGCGAAGGTCCGGATGCTGACCTCCTCGGGGTTCCCCAGGTTCACCGGCTCGTGCTCTTCCGCCTCCAACAGGCGGACGATCCCTTCCACCAGGTCGTCAATGTAGCAGAAACTGCGGGTCTGGGAGCCGTCCCCGTATACCGTCAGGGGCTCCCGGCGGAGGGCCTGTCCGATGAAATTCGGCACCACCCGGCCGTCGTCCAGCCGCATGCGGGGGCCGTAGGTGTTGAAGATGCGCACGATCCGCGTGCTGAGGCCGTGGACCCGATGGTAGGCCATCACCATGGCTTCGGCGAACCGTTTGGCCTCGTCGTAGACCCCACGGGGTCCGATGGGGTTCACGTGGCCCCAGTAGGTCTCCGGCTGGGGATGGACCTGGGGATCGCCGTAGACCTCGCTGGTGGAGGCCAGCATATAGCGCGCCCCCTTCACCCGGGCCAGGCCCAGCGTGTTATGGGTCCCCAGGGCACCGACCTTCAGGGTCTGAATGGGGAACCTCAGGTAATCCACCGGGCTGGCGGGGGAGGCGAAATGCAGCACCGCGTCCAGGGGCCCTTCCACATAAAGGAAGTGCGTGACGTCGTGGCGGAGGAATCGGAAGCGGGGGTGGTCCATCAGGTGGGCGATGTTGTCCGGCGTCCCGGTCAGGAAGTTGTCCACCCCGATGACCTCATGGCCCTCGGCCAGGAAGCGATCGCACAGATGGGATCCGATGAAGCCCGCCGCGCCGGTGATCAGGATCCGCATGGGGTTCTCCTCATCCGGGGAGCGAGGGTTTGCGCGCGCCCGGCAGGGACGCCGGGGGATGGAGCCGCAGCCGCCACCGGGCCAGGGCGATCAGGAGGAGGGCCTGCAGGGCCGTCAGCCCCCCGATGAACATGGCCGCGTCGAACCAGAACTTTTCCGGATACAGCCGGATGAGGGTATCCGTGGGCAGGAAGAGCCAGGTGTCCCCTTCGAAGAAAATCCGATGGAACAGGGTGAAGGCCGTGTCGAAATACAGCGCGAAGCCGAGCACCAGGATCAAGATCAGGGCCAGGGTCAGCAGCCCGCCCCGCTCCAGGCTGCGCCAGGCCAGGCGGCGGGTGGGCGGAGGGAACCATAGGCACAGCCAGGCGCCGGCCACGCCAGGGGCCAGAAGGGCGCCCCCTCGAAAGGCGGCGCCCTGCAGAAGGTAAACATCCTGCATATGGCGGATCTCCCGCTCGTTGAAGGCCGGCCGGCCGTCGGCGAAGCGGACCTCCCGCAGGATGCTGGCCCCGGGGGGCTGGGTGACCGAACGCAGCCCGGTCAGGGCCAGCCCCAGCCGCTCCGCAGGGCTCATCCCATACACATCCGGCGGGAAGTCCGGCCGCGCATACTCCAGCCGGATGAACCACTCCCCCATCAGGAGCCGGACGCTCAGCAGGAGCAGCACCGCCGGCAGGGCCACCATCACCCAGGCGGAGAAGACACGGGTCAGCATCGGCACCTCCCAATGGCCTCCCTCCCATGTCCGGCGCCGTCCCCCTCGGTTCCCGTATCCGAAGCACCTGTAGATCGGCCCCACGACGAGCCCTTCCCGCTCCACCCCATCCGATGGGAGGTCGGCCGCGCCCGCCCGCCGGGGGCGGCTTATTCCTCGATCACCACCCCCAGCCCGTCGAACCCCACCCACGCCGCCAGCGACGGCCCGTAGGGGTAAACGGGGATCCCCGGCATCCGCAGGGCCTCCCGCAACCGCCGGGCGAAGGCCTGGGCCTCTTGCGGGGATCGAGCGGGGCCGTAGAGGACGGCTGCCCGCTTCACGTCCGAGAACTCGGTGGCGAACTCCAAGAGCTTGTCCAGGGCCTTCTCGGGGGAGCGGGCCTTCTCCAGCGGAAGCAACGCCCCATCCTCCATCATCAAAAACGGCCGGACCCCCAGCATGGTCCCTAAGATCTGCTGGGTCTTGCTGAGCAGCCGGTTCCGCTCCAGGGCCTCCAGGCTCTCAGTGACGAACACCGTGTAGATGTGAGGGATCCGGCCCCGCAGGGCGCGTTCGATCTCCTGAGGAGGCTGGCCCCGGGCGGCCAGACGGAGGGCGGTCTCCACCACCCAGCCCTGCCCGATCCCCATGGTCTGGGTGTCGATGACGTGCACAGGACACCGGCCCAACACCGCCGCGGCCGCCGATCGGGCGCGGGCGACCAACGGGGAGAGCTTCCCGGAATGCAAAACGGCCAGGATGGCCGAGGTGGTGGGCGCCAGATGCTGGTAGAGGGCCTGCAGTTCGTCCTCGGAGGGCGGCTCGACGGAGAACCCACAAGAGCGGTCAGTGGGCGGCCAGACCTCCGGCGGCACCGCGTCGACGCCCTCTCGGAACGTCAGTCCGTCCGCGCGGATGGTGAGCGGGATGCGGACCAAGAGGTCCTGCGGCAGATCTTCCGCGCTCAGGATGGCCGCGCTGTCCGTGAGCACCCGAACGGGCATCGTCCTCCCCCGCATCGCCGATGGCTACGGATCGGCTTCCGCCTCACTCCGCGCTCAAAAGATAGGGATAATACGGTTGTCCGGTCTCCACCACTTCCACCTGTTGATCCGGATATCGGGAGCGGACCGCCTGGACCAGGCGGGTGGTCTGATCCGGATCGGCCTCCTCCCCGACATAGATCGTCAACAGCTCCGCCGAGGCCGCCCCCATCGCCTCCAAGGTCCTCAGGACCACTTCCTCCACTGCGTCGCCGGCGGCCACCAGGTGGTCTTCCACCAGGCTGATCCATTGCCCCGGGCGGGCGGACACCCCCTCCAGGGTAACGGCGCGGGTGGCCCGGGTGATCTTGCCGCTCCGGACCGTGCCCATAGCCTCCTGCATGGAACGGAGGTTGTCCTCCAGATCCGCCTCCGCCCGATAAGCCACCATCGCCGCCACCCCTTGCGGCAGCGTGTGGGCCGGCAGAACCACCACCCGCTTCCCCGGGGCGAGATCGGCGGCCTGCTGCGCCGCCAGCCTCACGTTGGGGTCGTTCGGCAGCACGATGACCGCATCCGTGAGGGTCGCCTCCAGGGCGGCCACGAACTGCCCGGTGCTGGGGTTCATGGTCGGACCCCCCCGGATCACTCCGCTCGTGCCCAGGCTCTCGAAGAGACGGGCCCACCCCTCGCTGGGGACGACCGCCAGCACTGCCACCGAGCCGGGCGGCCTTGGAGAGGGGCCAGGGCTGCTGGACCGTTCCCCAAGGAAGGCCTCATATTGGGCCTGCATGTCCTCCACCACCACATCCCGCAGGCTCCCCCAGCGCACCGCGTAACTGAGGGGGCGCCCCGGGTCGTGGACATGCAGGTGGACCTTCACCGTGTGAGCGTCCCCCACCACCAGGACGCTGTCCCCCATCGCCTCCAGGTCGCGGCGGATCCGCTCCACGTCTAGGTTCCGGCCGACCAGGAGGAACTGGACGTCGTAGCCGTAGCCCGCCGCCCCGGGCTCCAGGGCCTCAGCGGCCCGCGGGCCCTCGACCGGCTCTGCAGCGGCCACTGCCGCCTCGGCCTCGACGGGCTCCCCGCACAGGTAGCGCCACATCCCTTCCAAGATGAGGCAGAGACCCTGCCCCCCGGAATCCACCACCCCCGCCGCCTTCAGGATGGGCAACAGGTCCGGCGTGCGCCGGACGGCCTCCCGGGCCCGGGCCACCGCCCGCTCGAGGACCGCCACGAAGTCGCCGCCCGCCCGGGCCGCCTCAGCGGCCGCCTCGCTGGCCTCTCGGATCACCGTCAGGATGGTCCCCTCCACCGGCCTCATCACCCCACGATAGGCCGTCCGCGTGGCCTCCTGCAGGGCCAGGGCCAGGTCCTCCGCGCCCATGGTCGGGCGGTGGTCGACGGCCTGGGCCATCCCCCGCCAGATCTGGGAGAGGATCACACCGGAGTTCCCTCGGGCCCCCATCAGCGCCCCACGGGCCACCCGCTGCAGCAGCGCCCCGACCTCCCCCTCCGGCGCCTCGGCGATCTCCCGCCAGGCCGCCTCCATCGTCAAGAGCATGTTCGTCCCCGTGTCCCCGTCCGGGACCGGGAAGACGTTCATGGCATTCACCTGCTCGTGGTGCCGGCGCAGCCAGAGCAACGCCGCGCGGACCATCCCTTTGAACGTCGGGCCATCCACGGCTTGCAGAACAGGCCGCTGAGGCCGCATCCCCTCCACCGCGCTTTCCTCCCGCTCCACCATCGGATCGTTGCCCCGCCGCTGCCCTCACGGCCCGGGCGGGGCCTGGAGGCCGCGGATGTGGACGTTCACCTCGGCCACGGGCAGGCCCACGACCCGCTCCACGTGGTATTTGACCGCATGCTGGACGCTGCGGGCCACCGCGATCAGCCGCACCCCATGGGCCAAGATGAGGTGGACATCGATCACCAGCCCGTCAGGGCGCTCACGGACGGCGATGCTGCGCCGGGCGTCCGGCGCGAAGAAGTTGGCCACCGCGTCCGCCATAGTGTGCGGCGCCAGGCCCACCACCCCGTAGCACTGGGAGAGGGCCTGGGCGACCACGGCCGCGATCGCCGAGGGCAGCACCTCGATCCGCCCCCGTTCTGTCTGTTCCTTCATCGACGCCCACCCCGCTGGCTCCCCAGGAGGTCCTCTGCGAACCCTCCCTTGTTTACTCTATCTTAACCCATCCCGCAAGAGGAAAGGGGCCGGAGGGCCTTTTCCCCTCGGATGGGTTTAAAATAAACCAGAAAGCGGCCGCGGGCCGCCGGGTGGGCTAAAATGAAAAGCACAGGCGATCCGGAGGGGAAGGGAGGCTACGATGACGGCAGGGACGCAACGCACCTACGGGACGATCACGGTGAAGCGGGGCCTGGCCCAGATGCTCAAGGGCGGCGTGATCATGGACGTCACCAACGCCGAGCAGGCTCAGATCGCTGAAGAGGCCGGGGCGGTGGCCGTGATGGCCCTCGAGCGGGTCCCGGCGGACATCCGCGCCCAAGGCGGGGTGGCCCGCATGGCGGACCCCGAGAAGATCCTGGAGATCATGGAAGCGGTGACCATCCCGGTCATGGCCAAATGTCGGATCGGGCATTATATGGAAGCCCGCATCCTGGAGGCCCTTGGGGTGGACTTCATCGACGAATCCGAGGTCCTGACCCCTGCCGACGAGCAGTATCATATCAACAAATGGGAGTTCAAAGTGCCCTTCGTTTGTGGGGCGCGGGATCTGGGGGAGGCCCTGCGCCGCATCGCCGAGGGCGCCGCGATGATCCGCTCTAAGGGCGAGGCAGGGACCGGCAACGTGGTCGAGGCGGTGCGTCACGCCCGGGCCATCATCGGCGCCATCCGTCGTGTCCAGATGATGGCCGACGAGGAACTGGTGGCTTTCTCCAAAGAGATCGGCGCGCCCTACGAACGGGTCCTGGAGACCAAACGCCTGGGGCGGCTGCCGGTGGTCCTGTTCGCCGCCGGCGGGATCGCCACCCCCGCCGACGCCGCCCTGATGATGTGGCTGGGGATGGACGGGGTCTTCGTGGGCAGCGGGATCTTCAAGAGCGAGAAGCCCTACCAGCGGGCGCGGGCCATCGTGGAGGCGGTCACCTACTGGCAGGAGCCGGAGATCCTGGCCATGGTCAGCCGGAACCTGGGCGAGCCCATGTATGGGATCGATGTGCGCCAGTTGACCGAAGCCCAGCGCCTCGCCCTGCGGGGCTGGTGAGGATCCATCTCGAAGGAGGGAGGCTCCGGTGCGGATCGGCGTCCTGGGTCTGCAAGGGGATTATCTGGAACACCTCCATGCGCTCCGCCGGCTGGGCGTGGAGGCGGTGGACGTCCGCCTGCCCCAGCATCTGGAGGGGATCGAGGGCCTGATCATCCCGGGCGGGGAGAGCACGACCATCGGGGCCCTGGCCGAGCGCTACGGGCTGTTGGAGCCGCTGCGCCGCATGGCCGCGGCGGGGAGGCCGATCTGGGGGACATGCGCGGGCATGATCTTCCTGGCCAAAGACGTCGGCCGCCCCCAGCCCACCCTAGGCCGGATGGACATCCGGGTGCGCCGCAACGCCTTCGGCCGCCAGATCGACAGTTTTGAGGTCGATCTGGAGGTCCCGGCCCTGGCCCGGGTGGGGGACCCCCGCCCCTTCCATGGGGTGTTCATCCGGGCCCCGCTGATCGAGGCGGTCGGGCCCGGGGTGGAGGTCCTGGCCCGGCTGGAGGACGGGACGATCGTCGCCGCCCAGCAGGGCGGCCTCTTGGCCACCGCCTTCCATCCGGAACTCACGGAGGATCTCCGCTTCCACCGATATTTCCTCGAACTGGTCCGCCAGGCTTCTGGTCCATGATCCGCCCCCTACGGTGGAAGGACGGCCATCGGTTTCTGATGGCCGCCCGCGCGGGCCTCTACCTGGACGAGCGGACGGCACGGGTGAGCCGTTTCCGGCCGATGGAGGCGGCTACGGTGGCCCTGTTCTTCCCCGACCTGAGCCCGGTCCTCACGCTGGCCGATGGCCCTGGCCACCGGTTCCTCCAGGTCACCTGGCCTCCCCGGGAGGGGGAAGCCCGGCTGCTGTTCATGGCGCCGGCCCCCGCCGCGGTCGATGCGGAGGCCTTCCGGCCTTGGGCGGAGATCATCGAAGCCATAGCGGGGTGGGCGGCCGCCCAGGGGATCACCCGATTGGTGGCCGAGGTGGCAGCGGAGGACCTTCGTCCCGCCCTCCTGCGCCAGATGGGCTTCCGCCGGGTGCGGCGCTATACCGTCTGGTCCGGCCCGGCCGAGGTGGTGGCCGAGGCCTTCCGCCACATCGGGCGGGGCCAGGAGCGGCCTCGGGCCTCCGCGTGGGCCCTCCATCGGGGGGCGCGGGGGGCCTGGATCGAGGAGATCCGGAACGCCGCTGGGAGCCCCCTTTGGGATCTGGCCCACACCCTGGCCGACCTGGGCCCTCGTTGGCGACAGCCGGTCTACGTCCTGACCCGCTGGGAGCACCCAGAGATCCAGGAGGCCCTGCGGGCCCTCGGCCTGCAGCCCGCCTTCATGGTGTGGCGGATGGTGCGCTGGGTCGCCCTCCCGGCCCTCTGGGCCGGGGAGGAGGTCGAGACGGTCCTCCCCGCCCGGCCAGCCCTCGAGTTCCCGCGCATCGCCCAAGGCCGCAGCCGGGCCTACCCCAGTGTATAATCTCCATGGGCCCGGAGGGGTGGCCGAGTGGACGAAGGCGCGCGCCTGGAGAGCGCGTAGGGGCGTGTTCGCTCCTCGTGGGTTCGAATCCCACCCCCTCCGCCACATCCACCGGCCCGGGGACAAGGTGCCGTCCCCGGGCCGGTGCGTTCCGTTAGACCCCGGGAGGGCCCCCGAACAGGGGGTTTTTGTGCATCATGCACAACATTCTGCCTTTGGATTTTGGGCGCCCCGCCCGTATCCGGTCTTCGTGAACCTCCTTACAATTGGGGCCAAATCGATGGCCTGGGAGGGGACGATGGACCGGCAGCGCATCGCGCAGATCGCCCAAGAGGTGCTGGCGAACGCCGACGGCAAAGCCCCCAAGCCGCTGACCAAACCGAAGGACGTCCTGGAATACGCCCGCGCCCAGGGCGTGGTCATCGTGGACCTGAAGTTCGTGGATCTGCTGGGCACCTGGCAGCACTTCAGTATCCCCATCACGGAATTGACCGAGGACGTCTTCACCGAGGGGCTGGGCTTCGACGGGTCCAGCATCCAGGGCTTCCAATCCATCGACGAGAGCGACATGATCCTGATCCCTGACCCCACCACGGCGGTGGTGGACCCGGTGTGTGAAGTCCCCACCCTCAGCCTGATCGCCAACGTCTACGACCCGGTGACCCGCGAGCCCTACACCCGGGACCCTCGTTACATCGCCCAGAAGGCGGAGGCCTACCTGAAGCAGAGCGGGATCGCCGAGGTCAGTTACTGGGGCCCGGAGGTGGAGTTCTTCATTTTCGATAGCATCCGCTTCGACCAGGCAGCCCACTACGGGTTCTATTTCATTGACGCCGAGGAGGGCATCTGGAACAGCGGCCGGGACGAGGGCCGGCCGAACCTGGGCCACCGCCCCCGCTGGAAGGAGGGCTACTTCCCGGTGCCTCCCGCCGACTCGCTGCAGGACCTCCGCTCGGAGATCGTGTTGCGGCTGATACAGGCCGGCATCGAGGTGGAGGCCCACCACCACGAGGTGGCCACCGGCGGCCAGTGCGAGATCGACATGCGCTTCAAGACCCTCACCCGCATGGCCGATCAGGTGATGATGTATAAATACATCATCAAGAACGTGGCCCGCGCCCACGGCAAGACGGCCACCTTCATGCCCAAGCCCCTCTTCGGGGACAACGGCTCGGGGATGCATGTGCACCAGAGCCTCTGGAAGGAGGGGCGCAACCTGTTCTGGGATCAGCGGGGCTACGCCGGCCTCTCGGAACTGGCTCGCTATTATATCGGCGGGATCCTCTACCACACGCCGGCGCTGCTGGCCTTCTGCGCCCCCACCACCAACTCCTATCGGCGGCTGGTGCCCGGTTACGAGGCGCCGGTGAACCTGGTCTACTCCCGGCGCAACCGCAGCGCCGGCATCCGCATCCCGATGTATTCGGATTCCCCGAAGGCCAAGCGCATCGAGTATCGCTGCCCCGATCCCTCGGCCAACCCCTACCTGGCCTTCGCCGCCATCCTGATGGCCGGGCTGGACGGCATCCAGAACCGTATCGACCCCGGGGATCCCGTGGACGAGGATCTCTACGAACTGCCGCCGGAGAAGGCCCGGCAGATCCGGCAAGTGCCCGGGTCCCTGGAGGAGGCCCTGCGGGCCCTGGAGCGGGACCATGAGTTCCTCCTCAGGGGGGGCGTTTTCACCCCCGACGTCATCGAAACGTGGATCGCGTTGAAGCGGAAGGAGGTAGACGCCATCCGCCTTCGGCCGCACCCTTATGAGTTTTATCTCTACTACAGCGCGTAAGCCGGGTGGGGGGTTCCTCCTGGAGATCCTTCTCGGAGGCGCACGGCCGATGGCCATCTTCTGGCGGGGTTTGCTCCTGAGCCTCTCCCTCTCCATCCCCCTGGGGCCCGGGAACCTGGCCATCCTGCGGGCCGGGCTGCGCCAAGGGTGGAGGGGCGCTCTCCTTACCGGCCTGGGCACGGTGGCCGGGGATCTCACCTACTTCACTCTGGGCCTGGGGGGAGCGGCCACTGTCCTCGTCCGCTGGCCAGCTCTGGGGACCCTGCTCTCGGCCCTGGGCGCCTTCCTTCTGGTGGCGCTGGGGATCCATACCATACGCGACGCGTGGCGGGGAGGGTCTGTCTCTCTCCACCCCGACGGCGTCCCCTCCCGCCTCTTCTTCACCGGGCTGGCCATCACCCTGACCAACCCGATGGTCCTCCTCTGGTTCGCCGCCATTGCCACCACGATGCTCCGGCTGGGCCTCCCCCAGGTGACCCCCACAGCGGTGGCGGTGTTTTACGGCGGCTTCCTGGCCGGCAGCCTGCTGTGGGTGGGGATCCTGGGTCTGGTCGTCGCCCGCGGGCTGCAGCAACTGCCTCCGACCCTCCTGCGGGCCCTGACCGCCCTGTGCGGCCTCGCGCTGCTGGGAATGGGGGGATGGAGCGGTCTGCGCCTCGTCGGGCTGCTGCCGCCCCTGGCCTGAAGCCCACGCTTCCCCAGGCGGAAGCCTCACAAAGTCCCCTTGGTGGAAGGGATATCGCAGCGCCGGGGATCCCGTTGGGTGGCCACATCCAGGGCCCGGCCCAGGGCCTTGAAGAGGGCTTCCGCCCGATGGTGGTCGTCCCGGCCGGAGAGCAGCCGGGCATGCACGTTCATCCGGGCGTGGACGGCGAGGGTCTCCAGGAAATGAGGGAGGAGCGAGACCGGCAAAGTCCCCACCGTGGGCCCGGTGAAGGTCAGGTCCAGCACCGCATAAGGCCGCCCGGAAAGATCCACCGCCACGAAGGCCAGGGCCTCATCCATCGGCACCCACGCGTGCCCCATCCGCACGATCCCCCGGCGATCCCCCAACGCCTGATCCAGAGCCTGCCCCAACACGATGGCCACGTCTTCCACCGTGTGGTGTGGATCCACCTCCAGATCTCCCCGCGCCTGGACCTCCAGGTCGAACAGGCCGTGGACGGCCAGGTGGCGCAGCATGTGGTCCAGAAAGCCGATCCCGGTCTCCACCCGGGCCTCCCCCCGCCCGTCCAGCCGCAGGAAGACCTGGACCTCGGTCTCGGCGGTGCGCCGGTAGCAGCGGGCCTCACGCGCGCCCATCGCCGACCTCCTCGGCAGCTTCGGACAGGGCGTGCAGCAGGGCCTCGGTGTGCTCCGGCCGCCCCACGGAGATGCGCAGGCAATCCCGCAACCGCGGCGCGTGGTAGCGTCGGACCAGGATCCCCCGACGCAACAGCCCCTCCCACAGGCGGTGGGCGTCCAGCCCGACCACCCGGCACAGGAGGAAGTTGGTGCGGCTGGGAAGCGGCTGCAGGAAGGGGAAGGCCTGCAGGGCCCGATAGAGCCGTTCCCGCTCGGCCACTAGACGGGCGACGTTCTCCAGCAGCGCCGTCCGATCCTCCAGGGAGGCCAGGGCCGCCAGTTGGGCGGCCAGGTTCACATGGAACGGCGGGCGGATCTGGTCGTAAGCCCGGACCAACACGGGATGCATCAGGGCATAGCCCAGGCGCAGGGCGGCCAGCCCCGCCCATTTGCTGAAGGTCCGCACCACCGCCAGGTTCGGATAGCGATCCAGCCACCCGGCGAAGGTGTGGCCCGCGAACTCGTAATAGGCCTCGTCTACCACGACCATCCACCCATCCTCCAACAGGCCCCGCAGGACCTCCTCAGGGAGCAGGGCGCCGTCCGGGTTGTTGGGAGAGGCCAGGAAGATGGCCGCCGGCTGCAGACGACGGGCCGCCTCCTGGAGGCCCGGCCATGGGACCCGGAAATCGGCCTCCCGCTCGAGGACGGCCACCCGCCCCCCGTGCCAGCGGACCGAAAGGGCATACATCTCGAACGTGGGCTCCACGATGAGGGCCGTCCGCCCCGGCCCCACCAGGAGCCGGGCCAGCAGATCGATCACATCGTCAGCACCGTTGCCCAGGGCGATCTCTTCCGGTGGGCGGCCGGTGTAATCGGCCAGGGCGCGCCGCAGGGCCCGCCCCTGGGGGTCGGGATACCCTGCCCAGTTCCCCGCCTCCAGCGCGGCGCGCACGCAGGGCGACGGCCCGTAGACGTTCTCATTGGCGTGGAGCCGGATCAGCCGGTCCGGGGAGAGGCCGTAGGCCGCTGCCAAGGCCTCCGGGGAGGTCGACATGCTGTACGCCAGCATGTCCCGGAGATCCGGGCGGATCCATCGTTCCACGAAATCCCGCTCTGCCATCCCACCCTCCTGCCGCCGATCCCCTGGCGGGCGTCGGTCAGCCCGCCGCGTCCGCCGACAGCCGCTCCAGCACGCGACGCCAACGCGGGGGCTCTTCCTCGAAGATATATGTCACCGGGGCCACGACCACACCGCTCCCGCCCACGGTCCGCAACTGCCGAATGGCCTCGCCCAGGCGGTCCTTGCGCACGATGATGTGGATGGCGAACCAGCCGGGGTCCCCCTCCCGGACGTAGACCCGGGAGATGGTCGGGCCCTGGAGGCCGCCCAGTTCGGTTTGGGCGAAGAGGCGGGCAGCGATGGCCTCGGCCGACTCCCCGCGTATGTTGGCGAAGAGCATGTAGTGGCCCTCGGCCCGCAGATGGGCCTCAAAGAGCTCCACCAGTTGCTGGGCCACCTCCAGGACCTCCGGGCGGTCCTGCAGCGCGGAGCGGTTGGCGATGAGGCAAGCCTGGGCGTGCAGGATCACGCCGTCCCGCAGGGGCCGCAGCCGGTTGTCGTGCAGGGTGGTCCCGGTGGTGGTCAGATCGGCGATGAGGTCGGCATAGCCGATGCTGGGGGCCACCTCCAGGGTCCCTTCCGAGATCACCAGGTGCACCTCGGGGAAGCCGCGCTCCTGGAGGAAGCGGCCCACCAGGTGGACGAACCGGGTGGCGATGCGCAGGGGACGGCCCTCCCGGGCGCGGGCCCGGGCCAGTTCGGCCAGTTCGTCCACCGTCTCCACCGGCCAGGCCTCGGGGACCGCCAGGACCAGATCGCAGTGGCCGTAGTTGAGGGCCTCGTGGAGGAGGACCACGCGGGGATCCTCGTCCACCCGCTCCAGCGCCACATCGTATCCGGTGATGCCGAAGTCCACCCCGCCGTCCCGCACGCTCAAGGGGATGTCGCCGGCCCGCTGGAAGAGCACCACCACCCCCGGCAGGGCGGGGATGCGGGCCATATACTGGCGGGGGTTCGGCTTCTCCACCCGCAGGCCACAGGCGGCCAGGAACTCCAGGGTCGGCTCCTCCAGGCGGCCCTTGCTGGGCAACGCGATCCGGATCTCCCCTCGGTCCATCACCGATGCCTCCCGCATGCCCGATCGGTGGACCATTTTACACGCCCCCGGCCCCAGGAGGCGGCGGAGGGGTCCCGCTCCCATCCGGAGGACAAGGGGCCACCGCAGGAGGTCCTTACACTTCCTCCACCGAGATCCCCATGGCCTCCAGCCATGCCTTCAGGGCCGGGGCATGGTCAGCCCGCACCATCAGGGTGTGGGCATCCAGCAGGCGGACCCAGGGGGCCAGTTCCGGCTCCTGCGCCAGGGCCTCCAGAAGTTCCGTGCGCTCCATGCGCAGCAGGATCACCGGCTCCCACCGGGCCCGGAGCCGCGGCTCGCTCCATGCCAGCAACCGGGCCACCAGGCCGACCGGCAGCGGCCCGCGGTGCACGTGCTGCAAGCGCTGTAGGATCTCCGAGAGGCTCAGACCGGCCGCCTGCCCCGCTCGCAGGGAGTCCCGTGTGATTTGGAACCCCTCCGGGGTCGGCTCGGCGAAGGGCGCCAGCAGATGGGCCACCCCGGGATGGGGGAAGGGCCCCGTCCAGCGCAGCCGTCCCGAGGCGTCGGCCACGACCTGATGACGCAGATCCTCGGGCCGGAACCCAGTCACCCACGGGCGGATCCCCCGCATGCGCCACCGCGCCCGGAGGGTCTCGGCTCCCTCCCAGGTCCATCCCATGGTCTCCCCCAGGGGCCGGAGGCCTTCCCCCGGGGGCAAGGCCTCCCCAGCGGTGCGCACCAGGGTGACCCGCGGGTAAATCCGGATCTGGCGGAACCGACGATGCCAATCCTCCAGCGAACGACGGACGTTGGGCGGCAGGGGCTCCCCGCTGAGCCCCTCCAGGAACTCCAGGATCCGGGGGACCTCCCAGCCCTCCTGGAGCCCCCGATACACGCTTTCGCGGGAGAGCAGATAGATAGAGACGGTGTCGCCGGGGACAGGATCGGCAAAGGCCTCCAGGGCAGCCCGGGTGGCCTCGGGCAACGGCTCAAAGGCCAAGATCCGAAAATCCGGCTGCACCACCAGCCGGCCGTTCTCCTCGGGGAAGGCCACCGGCGCCCCCACCCCCAGGGCCCAAGCCCCGAAGGGCGTCAAGCGCACCGCCTCCCACTGGCCCTCCCACAGCCCGAGATCCAGGACCCCCAGCCAGTGCAGCGGCCACAGGGTCTCCTCGATCAGCCAACGCCGGAACGCCTCGGCCTGCTCCCGTCCGGCCGGCGAGAGGGGATCCGGGAGGCGCTCCGGCCCGTGGGGCCACGCCGCCACCAGCAGCGCCGGGAGCGGGATCCAAGCCCCCGGCTCCCACTGCCGGAGCGCCGCTTCGATGCCCGCCCGAAGGGCCTCCCGGGAAAGGGGATTCTCCGCCGCCTCCAGGACGGCTTCTCCCCTCCACGCCTGGAAGGCGGCCCATGCCCGCTCGGCCGGCGGCTGCTCCCAGAACGGATGCAGCGGCTCCACCACCAGCGCCGCCCCCTGGGTCCGGATCACCCCCATGCGCTCCAGGATCCGGTGGAGGAAGACGATGTAGGCCCCATCCGGCCCAGCGGCGGCCCCTCCCAGCCAGCGGCCCAGTTGGCGGACCCAGCGGACCGGCAGGCGGCCCTCTCGGGTCAAGGCGATCCCGGGATGCCGCCGGAGGAACCGGCCATACCGGCCCAGGTCCCGCGCCAGCCGTTGGGGGGAGGCCGGGATCCATCGAAGCCCGTCAATGGATTCTAGCGGGGGCAACGCCGCCGCCACCTCCTCCGGGAGGACGGCCTCCCCCTGGGGGAGGAAAGAGCGGACGCGCCGGCCGGGGTAGCGCCAATACACCAGGCCGGCGGCTGCCAGGCGGATGCCCACTTCCTCAAAGGCCGGGGCCGCTGGGTCGGCCCGCCGGATTTCATATAAAATCCCCAGGAGGAAGGCCGGCATACGACCTCCGGCCTGACGCAGCCAGCGGAGGACCTCACGGGATTCCGGAGGCAACTGGGGCCAGAGGGCCCGGAGCCGATCCGGATCCGCCAGCCGACGGAGGAGGTCCCCTTCCCCGGAAGGGGCTCCCGCCCCGCGGTCCCGCGGATCCAGCAGGCGGGCCAGCAACGCCGGCTCATACTGGGAGAGCACTTCCAATAACCGCATCCTATTCCCCCCACCGCCCCGGAGCCTCCGGGCCTGGGACGGTGACCAAAGTCATGGTCTGAACCATCGAACCTGGGCGATATTGTTGTCGGAATCCTTGAACCGATCCCCGGTCCTCCGGAGGCCCGGGAAGGGACGCCCGATATGGAAACCCGGAAACTGGACCCGATGCAGAGGCCCTCCCTCCTCAAGCCCGGGGAGATCCTGCAGGGCCGCTACCGCATCGAGCGGGTGCTCGGCACCGGTGGGATGAGCACCGTGTATCTGGCCCTGGACCTGCGGTTCGCCCAGGTGCGGCGGCTGTGCGCGGTCAAGGAGATGATCAGCCACATCGCCGACCCCCGCATGCGGGCCCTGGCTCAGCAGAGCTTCGAGCGGGAAGCGGCCCTCCTGGCCACCCTGAGCCACCCGGCCATCCCCAAGATCTTCGACTACTTCATCGAGGGAGAGCGCAGTTACCTCATCATGGAGTATATCCCAGGCCAAGATCTGGAATCCCTTCTCCAGCAAACCGGGGGGATGCTGCCGGTAGAGGAGGTGGTCGGCTGGGCCCTCCAGATCTGCGATGTGCTGCACTATCTGCATTCCCACAACCCGCCGATCATCTTCCGGGATCTCAAGCCCTCCAACATCATGGTCGATGCCCAGGGGCGGGTCTTCCTGGTCGACTTCGGGATCGCCAAGTTGTTCCAGGGCGGCCAGCGAGGGACGATGGTGGGAACGGAGGGCTACAGCCCCCCGGAGCAATACCGAGGGGTAGCCGATCCCCGCACGGACATCTACGCCCTGGGGGCGACGCTGCACCACTTGCTCACCCGCCAGGATCCGCGCCTGGAGCCCCCCTTCTCCTTCCACGAGCGCCCGATCCGGCGGGCCAACCCCGCCGTCCCCGAGGCCCTGGCCCAGGTGATCATGCGGGCCCTGGAATACGACCCGGACCGGCGGTTCCAGTCGGCCCTGGAGATGAAGCAGGCCCTGATGGCGGCGATGGGGATGACGGCGGCTGGCGGCCGGCCCGCCCCGCGGGCCGAGGGGGCCGGGCGGCCTCGCTACCGGGTGAAATGGACCTTCGCCTGCGAGGACGAGATCCGCTCCCGCCCGGTTTGGGCCGCGGGGGTCCTGTTCGTGACGGCCTACGACCACAACCTCTACGCGCTGGACGGGGCCGATGGGCGTCTGCTTTGGAAGTTCGCCACCGGCGGCGGGATCGGGGGGGCGGCCGCGGTGGCCGGCGATCGGGTTCTGGTGGGTTCCACCGATCGCCGCCTGTATGCCCTCCGCATCGCCGACGGCCGGCCCCTGTGGTCGCTGGAGGTGGGCGGGCCGATCTATACCACCCCCCGCATCGCCGCCGGGCTGGCCTTCTTCGGCGCCGACGATGGCTTCTTCTACGCCGTGGACCTCGAGAGCGGCCGGGTGGTCTGGCGGATGAACCTGGCTGCCCCCATCCGGTCCTCGGCCGGCTTCCATGGGGAGACCCTGGTGGTGGGCACCGAGGACGGCGGGGTCTACGCCCTGGACCTGCGGGGGAACCTCCGCTGGCAGTTCACCGCCCGCCGGGGGGTCACCGCCTCCCCATGGATCGATGACGAGATGGTGGTGGTGGGGTCGTGGGACTGGCACGTCTATGCCCTCGATCCCCGCACCGGATGGGCGATCTGGCGCTTCCGAACCGGGAGGCCCGTCCTCTCTTCCCCCGTCGTGGCCGACGGCATCATCTACGTGGGCTCAGCGGACGGCGCCCTCTATGCCCTGAACGCGCGAACCGGGAACCCGGCCTGGCGCTTCCAGACCGGCGGCCAGGTGAACGCCCCTCCCAGTGTGCTGGGCGGCCAGGTCCTGGTGGGAGCCACCGATGGCTGCCTCTACGCCATCGACCGCCGCAGCGGGACCGCCCTCTGGTCCTTCCCGACAGAAGGCCCTATCGTCTCGGCGCCTGAGGTGGCGGAAGGAATGCTCTATGTGACCTCCATGGACCGCCGCGTGTATGCCCTAGATCTCTCATGAGGCGAGGATCGCATGAAATGGCTGCGGCGCTTCCTGAAGCGGGCGAAAGCCGCCCCGGAGCCGGCATCGCCACCGCCGCCCCCCACCCCGACTCCGGCGTCCCCTCCGCCTTCCCCGGAAGCCCCTCCGGGCGGGACCATGCCGCTGCCCCCGCTCCCGGCGCAGCCGGCCGGGGCGGGCCTCCGCTTCGGCTGGGCGACGGATCCGGGCTTGGTCCGTCCCCACAATGAGGACGCCCTCCTGATCCTGTATACGACCTACGAGGGGATCGGGGAGCGGATGCCGCTGGGGCTGTTCGTGGTGGCCGACGGGATGGGCGGCCATCGCGGCGGCGAGCAGGCCAGCGACCTGGCTGTCCGGGAGATCGCCCGCTTCCTGAGCGCCCGGCTCCTGATCCCGCACCTCGCCGGCCGAGGACCTGACCACCCGATCAAGGAACTCTTGGAGGAAGCCCTTCAGGCCGCCAACACCCAGATCCTACAGGCGGTCCCCGGCGGGGGGACCACCGTGGTCTGCGCCCTGGTCCTTGGGGAGAGCGTCCACCTGATCCATGTGGGGGACAGCCGGGCTTACCTGGTCTGGCCGGACCATCTGGAACGGCTGACGGAGGATCACTCGCTGGTCCAGCGCATGATCTCTCTCCAGGAATTGAGCGAGGAGCAGGCGGCCGGCATCCCCCGCAACGTCCTTTACCAGGCCCTGGGGCACACCGGGCGTCTGCACCCCAGCTACCGCCGCATCGCCCTTCCCCCGGATGCCTGGCTGTTGCTGTGCACCGACGGCCTGTGGGGGGAGATCTCTGAAGAACAGATCCTGCAGACGGTGTGGGGAAGCACCTCCCCGCAGGAGGCCTGCCAGCGCTTGGTCCGTCTGGCCAACGAGGCCGGCGGCCACGACAACATCTCGGTGATCCTGGTGGGGCGATGAGACCCGACGAAGCCTTCCCCGATTACTACGCGATCCTGGGCGTCCCTCCTTCGGCCAGCCTGGAGGAGATCAAAAAGGCCTACCGGGCGATCGTCCGGAAGGTGCACCCCGATGTCCTTCCAGGGGCCGGCACCGCCATGCTCTTCCGCCTGGTCCACGAAGCCTACACGGTGCTCAGCGACCCGGAGCGGCGGGCCGAATACGATCGGCTCCGGGAGGCCCGCTGGGGGAGCCCCGAGGCCCTGGTGCAGGCAGAGGTGCTCCTCAGCCGCCCGGCCCTGCCCGCCCTGGCGGCCCCCCAGATCCTCTACGTCCTCCTCATCCTCCAGCCGGCCCGGCCGGCTGCGGGCCCGCGCCCGCCGCTGCACCTGTGCCTGGTGATCGATCGAAGCAATTCGATGAAAGGGCCCCGCCTGGAACAGGCGAAGGCGGCAGCGATGGAACTGGCCGATCACCTGGAGCCGGAGGATCGCCTGGGGGTGGTGGCCTTCCACGATCGGGCCGAGGTGATCTGGCCTATGAGCCCCCCCGCGGAGCGGCACCGCCTGCGGGCCTGCCTGGACGCCGTGACAGCGGAGGGGGGGACGGAGATCTACCACGGGCTCGCGACGGGCCTCAACGAGTTGCTGCGGGCCCAGCGCCCGGGCGCCCGCGCCCACCTGATCCTCCTCACCGACGGCCGGACCTACGGAGACGAGGCCCAATGCCTGGCCTTGGCCGACCAGGCCCGGGCGGCCGGGATCGGGATCAGCGCCTTCGGCATCGGGGAGGACTGGAACGATGTCCTGCTGGATGAACTGGCCGCGCGGGGCGGCGGGATCTCCGGCTATATCGCCTCCCCCGAAGAGATCCGCCGCCGCTTCCTAGAACACCTGGCCCTCCTGCAGGACCGCTTCGCCGAGGAGGTCCGCATGGACCTCGAGCCCGCCGAGAGGGTCCTCCTCACCGGCCTGTATCAGGTGGCGCCGGACCTGCGCATCCCTCCCCGAGCGGAGGGCGGGTGGTATTTGGGGCCGATGCCCGGCGCCACGCCCCTTCAGGTCCTGATGGAGTTCGCCCTCCCCCCGCTGGAGCCCGGCCTCCTGGAGATCGCCATGCTGGATCTCCACATTTACCTCACGCGGGATCCCCCGCGGGTGGAGCGCCTGCGGCGCGCCCTCCAGACCAGCGTCCTCCCGGAGGAGCCGTTGACGGTGACGCCGCCCGCCCCGCTGCGGGAGGCCCTATCCCGCGTCGTCCTGTATCGCATGCAGGACCAGGCCTGGGCTGCCCTCCAAGCTGGGCGGCGGGAGGAAGGCGCCCGGCGGCTCCAGCAACTGGGGACGCGCCTGCTTGAACAGGGGGCCTGGGAACTGGGTCGGGAGGCCTTCGAGATCGTCACCCAACTGCTCCGTGGCCAGCCGGTTCCTCGAAGCCGGCAACTCGCCTTAAAATACGGGACGCGGATGCGCATGCTTCCGCCCCCGCCGAAGGGAGGAGAGGCATGATCCAATGTCCGTTGTGCGGACGGAAATACCCGGTCGGCGCGCTCTTCTGCCCGGAGTGCGGCGTCTACCTGCTCACCGGCGGCCCCCTGCGCACAGAGCCCCTCCCGGAGGGAGCCGCCCTCCCCATCGAGGCCGCCACGGGGCCGGAGCCCCCAGCCCCCGCGGCGCCCCAGAGCCTTGTCCTGCAGATCCTGACCAGCGGCCGCCGGGTGGTGATCCGGCCGGACCAGGACGTGATGCTGGGGCGCCTGGATGTGGGTCGGGGGATCTTTCCCGAGGTGGACCTGACGCCGGACGGCGGGCTGGAGGGCGGGGTTTCCCGACGCCACGCCCGCATCTTCTTCCAGGAGGAAGGCTTCTACGTGGAGGACCTGGGCAGCACCAACGGGACGTATCTCAATGGCCTCCGGCTTGCCCCCTACTCCCCTCATATCCTGAAAGAGGGCGATGAGCTGCGCCTCGGGCAGATCCCCATCCGGGTCGGATTCGCATAAAGAGGGGAGGTGCGGCGATGGCCTACACGGTGCTTATCCATCTGGTGAACGCCGACCCGATCCTGGCCGAGGTGGAGCAGCTGCCAGACCCCCAGGACCAGGTCCTGATCTGCACCAACATCCGCCTCCGGGACGGGAAGGAGGTCCACTACCTGGACCCGGAGGCCGTCCAGGTGATCATCCCATGGCATCGGATCTCTTTCGTGGAGGTCCTGAGCACCCGCGAGGAGGCGGAGATCATCAGTTTCGTGCGGGAGCGGTGAGATGGCCCAGCGCCCGATCCGGGGGGAGGTCCCCGAGCGGCGAAGGATCCTGCTGGTGGACGACGAGGCGCGGGTGCGCCAGTTCGTCCGCCTCAACCTGGAACTGGAGGGCTTTGAGGTCTTCGAGGCCTCCAACGGCCTGGAGGCTTTGGAGAAGATCAAAGAGCTGCTCCCGGATCTGGTGATCCTGGACGTGATGATGCCCGAACTGGACGGGTTCGAGACCCTGGCCATGATCCGGGAGATCAGCAACGTCCCGGTGATCATGCTCACGGTGCGGGGCGACGAGGCGGACCGGGTGCGGGGGCTGGAACTGGGAGCCGACGACTACGTGACCAAGCCCTTCTCGCCCCGGGAACTGGTCAGCCGCGTGAAAGCGGTCCTGCGCCGGGTGGAAACCCCGGCCACCGTGGGGGGCGTGGTGCGCATCGACGATTACCTGACCATCGATTTCAACCGGCGGGTGGTCATCGCGGGGGACAAGGAGATCAAACTGCGGCCCACCGAGTGGCGGCTGCTCTATCACCTGGTGAACAACGCCGGCAAGACCATGCCCCACGAGAGCCTGCTGGCCAAGGTGTGGGGCTACGAATACCGGGAGGAGACCCACTACCTGCGCCTCTACATCAACTACCTCCGCCAGAAGATCGAGCCGGACCCCTCGCGCCCTCGCTACATTCTGACGGAGCGGGGCGTCGGCTACCGCTTCGTAGATTTCCGGGGCAACGAACTGGAACGCCTCAAGCGGGCCGCCGCCGGCGGATGAGGGCTGTTCGTCACTGCCCGGCCGGCCCGAACAGCCGTGCCTCCACCTGATCCCAGGCAGCCTCCAGGTCCGCCGCGCCCCGTCCTTTCCCCGCCAGGCGCTCCCGGGCCGCTGCTCCCTCGTGGGAGGCGAGGGCCTCCTGGGCCTCCCGGACCATGCCGGCCAGCGCCGCCCGCACCGCCGCTGGATCCGTTTGCAGGAACCGCTCGGAGCGGGCGAAGGCGTCCGCATCATCGAAGGCCCCCCGGAACAGTTCCTCCAGCCGGCGGTCGAAGGCCACATCCGCGGAAGGGGGACGCACCTGGGCCAGCAACGGGCACAGGGACTCGCCGCTGATGAGATCGGCGCACCCGATCTCCTCTTCGAGGGGAGGACGCCACACCGCCACCGCAGCCCGCAGCAGGCCCCACTCTTGGGAGAGATAATACTGAGCCCAGCGCTCGGGCGGCGCCCCCGCCCCGGGATGGGAAAGGGGCCGGACCCGGGTGCGCGGCGAGAGGGCAAGCCGCTGGAACCGCTGGGGAAGGGTCTCGAAGGCCGCCCGCAGCCGCTCCCGGCGCTCCCCGGGCGGGGATCCCGCCATCGCCAGGACCAGCAGCCCGGCGGCCTGCTCAGGGCGCTGGGCCCATCCTTCCAGGATGCTGGCCACATACGGCGCGGTGATCCCCCGCGCTTCCTTCCGCTGCGCGGCCGCCTCCCCAACCCGCTCGGACAGGGTGGGCCGCAGGGCCTGCCAGCAGGCCGCTGCCGCGGCGCCGGCCTCCCCGCAGGCGCGGGCCTGGGGCGCCCAGCCTGCCCACGCGGCGGCGAAGGCTTCCTCCCACAGGGACTGGAAGGGAATCTCCGCGAAGGGAGGGGGCCATGACGTCGGCACCGCCCGCGACGCGCACCCACTCGTCAGGGCTAGCAGCCCCAAAATCAGCCCCCCGCGCCACCACCCCTTCGATCCCATCCCTCCTCCTTGGCGAAGGTCCCTGTCGGCGATCGGACGGATGATACGCGCATCCTATGCCCCACGGGCGCGGGCTCTTGCCGCGGTTCCCCGAGCTTTTTATACTCTACTCCCATAAGGGGAGCCAGATCGGGGCGCGAAGCATCTGGAAGGAGGGGCAGATGTCCGTTGATCACCGTCTGCCGCGGATCGCCTTCATCGGCAGCGGCGTGATGGCAGAGGCCATGATCCGCGGCCTCTTACGGGACAACCTGATCGACCCTGCGGAGATCATCGCCAGCGGGCCCCGCCCCGAGCGCGGGCAGGAACTGGCGGGCCGCTACGGCGTGCGGGCCACCACGTCGAACCCTGAGGCGGCGGAGGAGGCCGAAATCGTCGTCCTCTCGGTGAAGCCGCAGGTGATCCCCCGCGTGTTGCCCGAATTGCGCGGGCACATCCGCCCGGGAGCCCTCATCTTCTCCATCGCCGCCGGCGTGCGCATCGCTACCCTGCGGGAGGGCCTCGGGGTGCCGGCCATCATCCGGGCGATGCCCAACACCCCGGCCCAGATCGGCCAGGGGGTCACCGTCTGGACCGCCACGGAGGAGGTCACCCCCCGCCAGCGGGAGCAGGCCGTGATGCTCATGCGGGCCATGGGCGAGGAGGTCTACGTCGACGACGAGCGCTACCTGGATATGGCGACCGCCCTGACCGGCACCGGGCCGGCCTACGTGTTCCTGTTCATGGAAGCCATGGTGGACGCCGGGGTCCACCTCGGCTTCTCCCGCCGGGTGGCCGAACAACTGGTCTACCAGAACGTCATCGGCTCCGCCCTTTACGCCCGGCAGTCGGGCCTGCACCTGGCGGCGCTGCGCAACCAGGTCACCTCCCCCGGGGGGACGACGGCGGAGGCCCTCTATCATCTGGAGAAAGGGGGATTCCGCACGGTGATCTCCCGGGCGATCTGGGCCGCCTATGTGCGATCCCGCCAGTTGGGACGGGGAGCGGCCGATGAGGTGGAACGGCTGGAGCGCTGACCCGCCCCTGTTGATCGCTGTGGTGGGGAGCAGCGAGGCCACGCCCCAGGAAGCGGAATGGGCCCATCGGGTGGGACGGGGCCTGGCCGAGGCCGGGGCGGTGGTGATCTGCGGCGGCCGCGGCGGCGTGATGGAGGCCGTCTGTCGAGGGGCCGTGGAGGCTGGCGGGTGGACAGTGGGGATCCTGCCGGGCATCGATCACCGGGAGGCCAACCCCTACGTCCGCCTCCCCCTCCCCACCGGCTTGGGGGAGGTCCGCAACGCCCTGGTGGTGCGGGCCGCCCACGCCGTGATCGCCATCGGCGGGGAGTTCGGGACCCTTTCGGAGATCGCCCTAGCCCTGAAATGGGGAATCCCGGTGATCGGGTTGGGCACCTGGTCGGTGCACCGCCCCGGCGTGTCGGTGCCGCTGGAGACGGCCGCCACCCCCGAGGAAGCGGTCGCCCGCGCGCTGGCCCAGGCGGAGGCCGTCCGCCGGGGGAGGCCCGCCGCCGGTCCGTAACGGGGGACGCGCCGGTTGCTGTTAACCGTCGGGGATGTGACCGTCGATCTGTTCCTGGCCCTCCCGCGGTTGCCGGATTCGGGCGGGGATGTCCACGGGAGCCAGATGCGCCTGCGGGCGGGGGGCTCGGCGGCGAACACCGCTGCCGTCGCCGCGGCCCTGGGCTGGCCCGCTGGCCTCATCGGCGCGGTCGGCACCGATCCGCTGGGGGAATGGGCCCTGCGGGAACTGGCCGCCGCCGGCGTGGAGATCTCCAACCTCCAGCGCCGCCCCGAAGCCCCCACTTCGCTCATCGCCATCCTGGTCACCCCGGACGGGGAGCGGACAATGATCTCCTACCGCGGCGCCAGCCGGCTTGCCGCTCTGAACCCCACGGCCTGGGAGAGCCTCGACCGGGCGACGGCCTTTCACTTTTCCGGCTATGCCCTCCTGGACGAGGGGCCGCTGTTCCACACGGCCACGGCCCTGCTCCATGAGGCCCGGCGCCGGGGCCGGCTGTGCGCCTTGGATCCCGGGCTGCCGGCCTGCCGGATGGCGCCGGAGGCCGTGCGGGCCGCCGCGCGGCAGGTCGACGTTCTCCTGCTCACCGAGGCCGAGGCGGCCCTCCTCTTCGCTTCCAACCCCTGCCAGGCCCTTCAGGAGGAGAGGCCGCGCTGGGTGGTCGTGAAGCAGGGCGCCCGCGGCTGCCAGGTCCTCGGGCGGATGGGAGAGACGCTCCAGGCGCCGGCCTTCCCCGTCGCGGCCATGGACACCACTGGGGCCGGGGACGCCTTCGCCGCCGGCTTTCTGATGGCGATGGTCCGGGGGGCCAGCCCCGCCGCCGCGGCCCTGCTGGGCAACGCCGCCGGCGCCCTCGCATGCACCGTCTGGGGGATCATCGGCGCCTTCCCCGGCCGATCCGCCGTCCGTGGGCTTTTGGCCCGCGCCCGGTCGAGCCCGGATTGGCGGCCATGGGGCGATGCGCTGGAGGAGGCGCTGGGGCTTCTGGGCTCGGAGCCGCCCGACATTTCCACGGCCAGGGGACCATGGATGAGGCCAAGGCCACGATCCTGATCGTCGAAGACGAGCCCGCACTGCGGGAACTGCTGTCGCTGGCGCTGGCGCTGCGCCGGGCCGGCTACCGCGTGGAGGCGGTAGCGGACGGCCCCGCCGCCCTGGACTGGATCCGGGACCGCAAGCCGGATCTCATCCTGCTGGATGTGATGCTGCCGGGCATGGACGGCTTCGCGGTCTGCCGGCGGCTGCGGACCCTCTGGCCCCTCCGCACCGTCCCCATCCTGATGCTGACCGCCATGGGGCGGATCGAGGACAAACTCCAGGGCATCGAGGCGGGGGCAGATGATTACCTGACCAAACCGGTGGCCATCCCGGAACTGCTGGCCCGGGTGAAGATGCACCTGCGCCGCTCCCAGCGGGAGCAGGCCACCAACCCCCTCTCCGGCCTCCCTGACAACCCCGAGATCGAGGCGGAGATCCGCCGGCGCCTCTCGGAAGGCCAGCCCTTCGGGATCGCCTACATCGATCTCAACGCCTTCAAGGCCTTCAACGACCGCCACGGCTTCCGGGAGGGCGATCGGGTGCTCCAGCGCTTCGCCCACCTGCTCCAGGAGGGGGAACCCGCTCAGGACTTCCTCGGCCCCATCGGCGGCGACGACTTCGTGCTGCTGACCCGTCCCCATGTCCTGAGCCCGGTCGCCCGTCACGTCCTGGAGCGCTTTCCCGAGGTCGTCCAGGCCCCCGAACTCTCCGTCTCCATCATCGGCGGCGTGGTGAACCCCACGCCCGCGCATCCGCCACCTCCCCTTGTGGGATAAAGCGCTTTATCAGTTTACTCCAAATGGATCGGCCGCGCGGGGGAAAGTTGCGCATCGGATTCGCCTCCTGTAGGATGAAAACGATGCGCACGACCGAAACCCGCGGGAGGGGCCATGGGGGAGAGCCGGGTGCGCTGGCGGGAGTGGGGAGAAGAGGCCTTCCGGGAGGCGCAGGGGCAGGACAAGCCGATCCTGCTCAGCATCTCTGCCACCTGGTGCCACTGGTGTCACGTCATGGACCGCGGCCTCCCCGGTGATCCAGTCCACACCGGCACCTACTCGGATCCAGAGATCGCCGAACTCATCCACACCTATTTCGTTCCCATCCGGGTGGACACCGATCGCCGGCCGGACATCAACGCCCGCTATAACATGGGCGGGTGGCCCACCACCGTCTTCCTGACCCCGGATGGCGAGATCCTCACCGGCGGCACCTACATCCCGCCCCACCAGATGCGTCAGGTGCTCCTTCAAGTCCTGCAATACTACCGGGCCGGCCGGGAGGAGATCCGGCGGCGGGCCGAGGAGATCGCCCGCCGGCGTCAGGCCCTCAGCCGCCCGGTGGCCCGGCCCGGCGCCCGGCTCTCCTGGACCATCCCCCTGCACCTGGTCGGCCTGATCGCCCGGGACTACGATCCGGTTTACGGGGGCTTTGGCGAAGCCCCCAAGTTCCCCCACCCCGACGCCTGCTGGCTGTTGCTCCTGGAATACCGACGGGGCGGGCGACGGGACGAGCGGCTGGCGGAGATGGTCGGGCGCACCCTGCACGGCATGGCCGATGGCGGGATGTTCGATCCGGTGGAGGGGGGTTGGTTCCGGTATTCGACCACGCGGGATTGGAGCGTGCCCCACTTCGAGAAGATGCTGGAGGACCACGCCCGCCTCATCCCCCTCTACCTGCACGCCGCCGACCTCCTGGAGGACGAAGGGCTGCGGACGGCGGCGGTCCGGGCCCTGGCCTATGTCCGGCGGACCCTTTACGATCCCGAAAGGGGGGTCTTCTGGGGCAGCCAGGACGCCGATGAAGACTACTACGCCCGCTCGGGCCCGGAGCGGGCGCAGCGCCCGCCGCCCGCCGTGGACCGCACCGTCTACACCAACTGGAACAGCCTCATGGCCATCGCGCTGCTGATCGCTGGGGATCGGCTGAAGGAACCGGACCTCACGGCTATGGCCCTGCGGACGTTGGAGGCTGTGTGGCATCTGACGTTCGAGGAGGCCCGCGGCGCCCTCGACCACTACGTGGACGTCCACGGCGAGCGGGCCGCGCAGAAGGGGGTACCACCACTGCTGGGCGATCAGGTCCACTACGCCCGGGCGGCCCTGATGGCCTTCCAGCGCACCGGGGACCGCCGCTTCTTGGAGCGGGCCCTGCGGCTGCGGGACTATTTGGAATCCGCCCTGGCCGACCCGGAGGGCGGGTTCTTCGACCGGCCGGAGGACCCGCAGGCCCTCGGCGCCCTGCGCATCCGCCAGAAGCCCCTGGACGAGAACGCCGCCGCCGCCGAGCTCTACCTCATGCTGTATGACCTGACCGGCGACCGGAGGGCGCGGGAGATCGCCGAGCGGACCCTGCTGGCCTTCGAGGCGGAATATGGGAAATACGATTTCGCGGCGGCTCCCTATGGGCTGGCGGTGCAGCGGGCGCTGACCGAGCCCATCCGGATCCACGTCATCGGTCCGATGGAAGATCCTCGCACCCAGGCGTTGCTCGCGGCGGCCTGGCAGGGGGATCCCTTCACCCGGGTGGTGATCCCGTTGGATCCCGAGGGGGACCGCCAGGCCATCGCGGCCCAGGGCTTCTCACCCGACGGGACCCCAGCCGCCTACGTCTGCGTGGGGACGCGGTGCCTCCCGCCCGCCCACACCCCCGAAGAGGTCCGCCAGCGGCTGCAAGAGGTGGAGGCATAAGGAGGCGGCATGGACTGGCGACGGCGGGAGGTGTTGCGCCTGCTGATCGGTGGCGCCGCGGGAGCGCTGGCGGCCGCCTGTGCCCGTCGCCTCCCCTCCCCCGAGGCTCCAGCCGTTCCCCACACCCCGGTGCGGCTGCCGGGCCCGGAGCAGTGGCCGGTCGAGGCGGCCGTCCCCATCACCCCCACTTCGGAATTCTACGAGGTGAAATACAGCACCATCCCCCGCGTGGACGTGGAGGCCTGGGCCCTGGAGATCGTCGGGGAGGTGGAGCGGCCCCTCCGCCTCACCTACGCGGACCTCCTCGCCATGCCGGCGGTCATCGAGATGCGGACCCTGGAGTGCATCAGCAACCCGGTGGGCGGCGATCTCATCGGCAACGCCCTGTGGAAAGGCGTGCGCATGGCCGACCTGCTGGAGCGGGCAGGAGCCCGGCCCACCGCCCGCGAGGTGGTCCTCTACGCCGCCGACGGTTACCACACCAGCATCCCCCTCTCGCTGGCCCAGGACCCCCATTCCCTGCTGGCCTACATGATGAACGGGGAAGTCCTCCCGCCGGAGCACGGGTTTCCCCTGCGGGCGCTGTGGCCGGGGCGCTACGGGATGAAGCAACCCAAATGGATCACGCGCATCGAACTCATCCGGGGCGAGCACACGGGCTACTGGGAGGGGCAGGGCTGGTCGAAGGAGGCCATCATCAAGCCCAACTCCCGCATCGACCAGCCCCGCCCGGGGATGATCCCCGCCGGGCCGGTGGAGATCCATGGGATCGCCTTCTCCGGACCGGTCGGCATCGCCCGGGTGGAGGTCAGCGTGGACGACGGCCGGACATGGCAGGAGGCCTCCCTGACCCGCGGGCCCACGCCCTATGTTTGGACGGTCTGGCGCTATTGGTGGGAGCACCCCCCGGCCGGGGAGGCAGTGATCCGGGCCCGGGTGGTCCAGAACGACGGCTACGTCCAGCCCCGGGGCCGTGGCCGCCTGCTGGGCGGCACCTTCCCCGACGGCACCGACGAGCAGCACGCGGTACGGGTGGTGATCGCCGCGCCGTAGTCCGAACCGACCCCTCCTTCAGATCATGGGCCATGGGACGGCGCGCCAGGGGCCCGGGCGGGGGAAGACCGGGTGGGCCAGCAGATCCGCCGTGCGCCGTTCCAGGGCCCGCATCTCCTCCGCGCGGAGCAGCCGGCCCAGTTCCGCCCGCAGCGCGGCGTCCCCCCGCAGCCGCTCGTAGAAGGCGCGGACCTCCGCCACGATGTCCTCGGGGATGGGCTGCCCCTGATAGGTCCAGATCACGGTGCGCAGTTTCGGCTCGGCGTGGAAGCAGATCCCATGGTCGATGGCCCAGATCCGCCCGCTCCGGTCCCGCAGGCAGTGGCCGGCCTTGCGGTCGGCGTTGTTGACGATCAGGTCGAAGACCGCCAGGCGCATCAAGGTCGGTTGCAGGGCGGGCTCGTCGCAGAAGGTGAAATAGTGGGCATCCGGGTCGGCGTCGATGAACAGCTGCAGCGCTCCCCGACCGTAAGGGCCATGTTCCCGCAGCACGGTGGGCGGCACCAGCCCCCAGCCCAGGGCCTCGCTGACCACATAGGCGGCCACCTCCCGATCGCACAGGGTGCCCTCCGGGAAGTCCCACAGGGGCTGCTCCCCGCGCTGCGGCTTGTAGATGGCCAGGCCGGCCACGGCGTCATGGTAGACGGCGGCCAGGAACGTATAGTTGGAGCCCCAGGGCACCACGCCCAGGGGTCGGATCGCCCCCTCGGCCAGCCACCGCAAGACCCGATCCTTGGGCGTATCGGGGGACAGCGGGTCCGGGATGGGGATCTCCCGACCCTCGTGGGGCCGCCGTCCGATCCGTCCCTTCCGCCCGTCCATCTCTTCCATCGCCGATCGGAACGGAGGTCTCCGGTTCGCGTGCCGGCGGATGCCGGTGGGCGGGGTCGCCGCCCGATTCAGAAGACCACGGCCTTGCCGTTGCGGCGCGGGCAGATGTGTCCTTGGGGATCTATCGGCCGGCCGCACAGGGGGCACAGGGGGCGTCCGCGGGCGACCACGTCGGCGCCACGGCGGCTGAGGGCGTGCATCTGCTCCCGCGTCGCCCAGAAGCGGACCACCCGCAACGTGTCGGGGTCCTGATCGGCCTCCGGCAGTTCTTGGATGACCAGGACCACCCAGTCCCCGTGCGGTTCATAGCCCAGCCCCATCCGTCCTGCCCGGAAGAGGGGCTCCAGGGGTTCCTCCAGGCGCAGTTCCTCCTCGCCGGGCTCCCGGCCCAGGGGACGAGGGAACTTCGCGTTGATCTCCTCCAGCAGTTCCTCCAGGGAACGGGCCAGCGCCCGCACCTGCTCCTTCTCGCAGAGGATGGTAACCAGCACGTCCTCCTGGCGGGCCTGGATGTAGAAAGTGCGCCTCCCAGGCTCGCCGACGGCGTCGGTGGTGATCCGATCGACCGGCCGCAGATCGTAAATCAAGCGCGGCATCTCCTCCTGCCCGGACGGATCTTGGGGGCGGACGCCCGGCCGCCGAGGGCCCCGTCAGCGCTTACGCCCCTTCGAGAGCACGGCCAGATCCTCCAGCGGCCACTGGAGCGGCCCGGTGTCGTTCAGCCGGAGCAGCAACGGCGGCCCCTCGGCCAGCCAGAAGATCGTCACTGAGGCCGGGGCGATCATCAGGCGGTGGTAGAGATCCAGCGGCATCCCCAGGTAGTAGGCGGTGACCGCCCGGATCAGATCGCCGTGGGTGAAAAGGGCCACCATTTCCCGAGGATGGCGCCCGGCGATGGCCTCCACGGCGTTCACCGCTCGGGCCACCAGATCCACCATGGCCTCGCCGCCCTGGAAACGGGCCCGGCTGATGACGCTGACCAGGCGCTGCCAGGCCTTCTGCCGCCGCAGCCGCTTCAGGGATTTCCCCGTCCACGCGCCGTAGCGGACCTCTCCCAGTTCAGGGACGATCTCGATGCGCAGCCCCTTCCGCCGGGCCAGCGGCTCGGCGGTCTCCACCGCGCGCTCCAGCGGGCTGCTGTAGATGGCCCGGATGGGCAGCGAGGCCAGGCGCTCCGCCAGGTCCTCCGCCTGCCGACGGCCCTTCTCGTTCAGGTGCACCCCTGGCGTCCACCCGGCCAGCCACTTCCCCAGGGAGTCGTTCGCCGCATGGCGGATCAAGAGGATGAGGGCCATCCGGGCCACCCCGGCCGCGGTCTCTTCCACGCCAAGTATAATACAGATCCTCTCCGCCCTCACGAACGGGAGCAGCCCGATCGATCACGAGGAGGCACCGGCTTCCCCAGCGGGACGCTCCGGCGGCGCCAGCCGGTCGAGGAAGGCGGCGGCGCGGGGGCGGCGCTCCAGGACGGCCAGGAGATAACGGGCGATCACCTCGCCGATCTCCTCCAGGGTCCTTGCGGAGATCGGCGAGGCCCGGAAGGTCGGATAGGGTGTCCGCAGGATCCATCGGATGCCTTTGAGGGCCTGACGGCTGAGGGGGCGGACAGCCGGAAAGCGGGGCGCACACCGGGGACACAGCACGCCGCCCCGCCCCAGGTCGAAGCCATAAGGCCCCCGCTCCTCCCGGAGGCGCTCCCCGCAGTGGACGCAGAACTCCACCTGGGGACGGAAGCCAGCCACCTCCAGGAGATGGAGCTCGTAGTAGCGGAGGGCCTTGTTCGGGTCCTCCTCCCGGTCCAGGCGGTCTAGGGTCTCCGCCAGCAGCCGGTAGAGATCGCGGCCCTCCTCGCCCTCGGGGGCGAAGGCCTCGGCCAGTTCCGCCGCGTAGTGGGCCATGGCGCTGCGGGCGAGGTCCTCCCGCAGGTGGGGATGGGCGTGGATGACCTCCGCCTGGCTGACCACGTCGAGTTCCCGCCCCCGGGCCAGCAGCAGCGAGGTCTGCATGAACCGCTCCAGGTGGCCGGCCTTGCGGCTCCGGATCTTCCGGACCCCGCGGGCCAGCACGCGGCGCTTGCCGAACTCGGGGGTCAGGATGACCAACAGCCGATCCGCCTCCCCGAAGTCCGATCGCCGCAGGATGATGGCCTCTGTCCGATACAGGCGTCCCCGATCCATCGACCGGTGCCGATCACGAGGGCGGCCGGCCGCCCTCGGCCGGGCCAGCGGCCGCGGAGGCCGGGACGGGCGTGACACGGACGGCCTGCGGGCCCTTGGGGGTCACCTCCACCTCGAAGGTCACCGGCTGGTTGGCCTCCAGGACCAGGCCGGGGCGCACGATGCCGGTGCGGTGAAAGAAGATCTCGGTGCCGTCCTCGCACCGGATGAACCCATATCCTTTCTCCGGGCTGAACCACTTCACCCGGCCCTCGTAGACCTGGCCAGGCTCCAGTTTCCGCCGGGGCCGCGCTGCCTCCGCCCGACACTTCGGGCAGAGGGTGGGCTCCACCAGCGGCTGACCGGCCTCCACCATCCGCCGCTGCTCGGTGACGGTGAACACGAACGGGCGTCCGCATCGCTCACAGGTCAGCAACTTGTCGGCGAACGGCATCGCGCTCCACCTCCCGTCGAGGTCCAACCGGCGGGCGCTCCCTGCCTCCATCTTACACCTCCACCGGCCATCCGCCCGCGCGCGGGGACGCGGGAGAGGCTGGATCACGGGGTGCCCCCCGGACGCCAGCGGAAGGTCCGGGCGGCTGCTGGCCCCGCCGGCTCATACCGGACGGAGCCGTCCCGCTCCACCACCCGCCGGACCACCTGGACGGTCCATCGGAACCGGTGCGGCCCCGTCCCCTCGCCGACGGCCGCCTGGAGCAACGCGGCCGGGAGATGCCAGGCCGTGGCGTGGGTGCGGAGCATCCCTACTTCCCCCCCATCCTCCCGGAACACCCGCACCTCATACCACTCGTCGATCTCCAGCCGCCCCACCGAGGCCCACTGCAACAGGACCGGCAGGCCCGCCCCCTCCACCAGGGCGCCGTCCGACGGGCGGAGCAGTGGCGGCGGTGGATAGGTCGGAGCCGGGGTCGGGGTGGGGGTGGGCCCCGGGGCCGGGGTGGGCGTCGCCAGGGGGATGACCAGGGTCTGGCCCGCCTGGATGCGCTCTGGGTTGGCGATGCCGTTGGCCTCCTGAAGGGCCCGCATGGACACCCCGTATTGCTGGGCGATCGCCAACAGGGTCTCTCCGGGCTGCACCACGTGGAGGACCTTGTCCGGCCGCGGAGTGGGCGGAGGCGTCACCCCCGGCGGCAGCGTCGGGGTGGCCTGGATCGGCGTAGGCGTATACACCGGCACCAGCAACACCTGGCCGGCCACAATCAGGTCCCCGGAGAGATGGTTGAGCCGGCGGATCTCCTCCACTGCAACCCCATACCGCAAGGCGATCTCGGAGAGCGTCTCCCCAGCCTGGACCTGGTGCTGCAACGGCGGGATGGGCGTGGGGGTCCAGGTCGGCGTGGGCGTGGGGGTCGGTGGCAGGGTCGAGGTCGGCGTGGGCGTTGGGGCCGGCGTGGGGGTCGGACGGGTTTGCGCGGCCCGCGCCAGGCGCAGCGCCAGCCACCCGGCGGCGATGAGGGCCAAGAGGACCAGCCCTGCGCCCAACAGGGCCGATCGCCATGGGACGGGGGGCTCGGGCTCCGGCTCCACCTCCGGGGGCCGGGTGAGATCCGCCCGGCAGCGCCAACATGTGCGGGCGCGCTGGGAGACCGGCACGCCGCACTGCGGGCAACGGCGGAAGGGGCCGGCAGGCGGCGCCGCGCTCATCGCGACGATCCATCCAGGCCCAGGAGGGGGGCGATGCCCTGCATGGCCTGGAGGACCCGGGCCACATGGTCCTCCAGGGGGACGCCCAGTTCCGCCGCGCCCCGCTCGATGTCCTCCCGGTTCACCCCGGCTGCGAACCGCCGGTCCTTCCATTTCTTAAAGATCGAAGGCACCGTCACGCTGTACAGGCTGCGGTCCGGCCGGACCAGGGCCACGGCGGTGATCAGGCCGGTGAGTTCATCCACGGCGTAGAGGGCTTTGTCCCGCAGGGTCACTCGCGGGACGCCGGTGACCTCGGTGGCGTGGGAGAGGATGGAGCGGATGATGTCCTCGGGCCACCCGCGCTCCCGCAGGATACGGGCGCCCTGGTTGGGATGGCCATCCGGCGCCACGTGGGGATAGCGCTCGTAGTCGAAATCGTGCAACAACCCCACGATCCCCCAGACCTCTTCGTCCTCACCGAAGTAGCGGGCGTAGGCCCGCATGGCGGCCTCCACCGCCAACATGTGACGGCGCAGGTTCTCGCTCTGGGTGAACGCACAAACCAGGGCCCAGGCTTCCTCCCGCGTGGGCATCTCCGCCTACCTCAGTGCCAAAATGGCCCCCGCCGATGACGCAGGGGGATCGGGGTAGGATTGTGCGGCGGTTCCATGGGGCTGTCAAGGTCGGGGCGGGCGGCGGGCCCGCCCCGACCCGGTGGCGTCAGGGGGTCTACGAGGCGGCTGGGCGGGCCTGTTCGTAGACCTCGGGGTTCACACAGTGGGGGAGCCGCTCCCCCCGCAGGCCGGCCAGCACGTTCCGGGCAGCCAGTTCCGCCATCCGGTTGCGCGTGGTCACCGTGGCGCTGCCGATGTGGGGGACCACGATGCAGTTCGGCAGGGTCAACAACGGATGGTCCGCGGGGAGCGGCTCCGGGTCGGTGACGTCGAGGGCGGCGGCGAAGATGCGACCCTCCATCAAGGCCTCGTAGAGCGCATCGGTGTCCACAATCGGCCCCCGGGCGGCGTTCACCAGCACCGCCGTCGGCTTCATCTTGGCGAAGGCCTCTCGGTTCACCAGACGGTAGGTGGAGGGGTTGAGGTCCGTATGGATGGTGATGAAATCGCTCTCCCGGAAGAGGGTGTCCAAGTCCACGAAGACGGCACCGAGTTCAGCCTCGGCGGCCTCGTTGCGGCGCACGTCGTGGTAGAGGATGCGCATGTTGAACCCACGGGCGCGGCGGGCGACGGCGGTGCCAATGCGGCCCATCCCGATGATCCCCAGCGTGGCCCCATAGACGTCTTGGCCCAGGAGGAGCAGCGGACCCCAGGTCACCCAACGGCCCTCCCGCACGTAATCGATGCCCTCCCGAAGGCGCCGGGCCGCGGCGAGCAACAGGGCCCACGTCAAATCGGCGGTGGCCTCGGTGAGCACCCCGGGGGTGTTGCCCACCGGGATGCCCCGCCGGGTGCACTCCGCCACGTCGATGTTGTCGAACCCCACCGCCATGTTGCTGACCACCTTCAGACGCGGGGCGGCGTCCAGGAGCTCCGCGTTCACCTTCTCGGTGAGCAGGCAGAGCAGCCCCTCTACATCGGCCACCTCCCGCAGCAACACCTCCCGCGGGACCGGCAGGTCGCTGTCCCAGATCTTGAGGTCGGCGTGCTCGCGCAGGATCTCGTAAGCGCGCTCCGGGATCCGCCGGGTGATGTAGACCTTGGGCCTGGCCATGGCAAGACCTCCGTTCGGGATGAGGGAAGACGGCCGCCGCCGGGAAGGCCGCCTCCCGGTGGGCTCACCGGCCACCCTCCAGCGTCTCCAGCGCCTGTTCCACCAGCGAGACCAGTTCCTCCCACTCCTCCTCGGTGAGATGGATGGACATGTTGCCCATTTCCAGGTGGAAAAGCATCTCACCCTCCTGGTCCGCACTGCGCCAGAGGGTGAAATGCTCGGTCTCCGCCAGCGTCTCTATCGAGAACTCCTCTTCGGGCTCTCCTGGGAAAACCATGGCGCTCCTTTCTGGCTCAGGATGGGATCCCCCGTCCGGCCGCGCGCTCCTGCGAGGGTCGTCGCTCCCTCATGCCTCGGGGGGCGCTGCCTTCCGCCACGCGGCCAGTTCCAGGGTAAGGCGGTTGAAGAAACTGTTGGGAGGCAGCGCTCCCGTGCCGTATTCCATCTCCACCACCCGGGCCTCCAGCCGGAGGTCCCGCGTCTCCAATTCAATCCGGCCTCCGGGCGTCGCCAGCACCAGATCCCCCTTCGGCCGCAACCGGGCCTGCAGGGCCGGATCCCGATAAGCGTGCTCGCTGGCCAGCACCCGGGTCACCGTTTTGATGTCGTTCTTATCGAACAGCCAGACCTCAAAAGCCGTCACCTTGGCGGGATCCCCGACCCCGATGGTCTCGGAGATGGCCACGCCGTATTCGCCCAGGAACTCCCCGCTGGGCAGCTCGATGGGGAACGAGAGGTCGAAGGCGTCGTCACCCAGTTTATAGGTCACCCGGTGCTGGGAGAGAGGCGGCTCCGGAACACCGGGGCGAACCTCCGGCCGCTCGGGGATCTCGAGGACCGCCGCAGGAGCATGGGTCCCGGCCGGCGTCCCCGCCGCGGGGCGGCGCGCCGGGGCCGGCGCCGGCCGGCGCCAGCGAAAGAGGAGGAAGAACACCAGGAGGATCAGCCCCAGGCCGATTAGCCCTAGCAGACAGGTGGGAAGCGAGAATCCCCCTCCCCCTCGGGCAGGGGGCGACGGCGGCGCCTGTTGCTCCCAGAGGGCGGCCAGTTGGGCCATGACCGCCCGGCCCCCCGGGTCCGCTTCTTGGTTCGCCAGGCTCCGGAGGCGCTGGGCGGCGTCTCGAAGAAGCCAGCGCTCCCCCAGCCAGTTGTGGGCCTCCTCCGGACGAAGGAAACCGCCCTGCACGGCCATGACCAACAAGCGCAAATATCGATCTCGGTAATCGAGGCGCAGATCCACTGGCGCGGCGTCTGTCCATTCCACCGGGGCGATATACCAGCCGTAAACCAGGCCGACGGCCAGGCCCAGCAGGAAGACCCCTCCTCCCACCAGGAGGGTCCGACGGTGCGGTCGGAGCAGGATCCCGATCGCCTGGATGAGCGTTCCCACGGCGGCCTCCTTCTCGCTTCTGGGGGATCACGCCGATCGGGCCGGGATCAGAGGATCCCGGGAGGCCTGCGTGAGAATCTCCCGGACCCCCTCCTCGCCGACCACGACCATGTCCTCGATCCGAACGCCACCCCACCCGCTCAGATAGATGCCGGGCTCCACCGTCAGGACGGCGCCAGCCGGCACCGGGTCCTCCGCGATGGGCCCGGCGGCAGGCTTCTCGTGGATCTCCAGCCCGATCCCATGGCCCAGACCGTGACCGAAGGCCTCCCCATACCCGGCCGCCTCGATCACCGACCGGGCCAGGGCGTCGATCTCCTTCCCCGTCATTCCCGCCCGCATCCCACGCAGGGCCGCCTCCTGGGCCCGCAGCACCACCGCGTAGACCTCCCGGAACCGCCGCGGCATGCGCCCCAGGACAAAAGTGCGCGTGAGGTCCGAGTGATATCCATCCACCCGCGCCCCCAGGTCCACCACGATGGGCTCGCCGGCCCGCAGCCGGCGATCCCCCGGACGATGGTGGGCCATCGCCCCATTGGGGCCCGAGGCGACGATGATGTCGAAGGCCACATCCTCCCCCCCGTGGGTGCGCAGATACTGCTCGGCCAGCCACGCCGCCTCCCGCTCCGTCATCCCCGGCCTCAGGCGGCGACGCAGATAAGCCATGGTGGCGTCGGCGACGCGGGCGGCCTCCCGGATGCGAGCCAGTTCCTCCGCATCCTTCACCGCCCGCAGCGCCTCCACCCAGTCCTTCACCGGGACCCACTCCACCTCAGGGACGGCCTCCTTCCAGGTCAGCCACTGGTCGACCGTCACATGGGCGCTCTCGAAGCCCACGCGGCGGGGGGAACCGATCTCTTTCCAGAACTCCGGGAGGATCTGTGAGAACCGGCGGTTCTGAAGGCGGTAGAGGGTGAAATCCGGCGCCTGGCGGGCGGCCTGCTCCCAGTAGCGGAAATCGGTGAGGATCCAGGCCCCCTGGCGGGTGAGGCAGAGGACAGCCGCCGATCCGGTGAAGCCGGACAGATAGCGGACGTTGGGCAGGGCGGTGATGAACAAGGCATCGAGGTTCGCCTCGACCATGCGCCGGCGCAGGGCCTCGACGCGCCGGAGGTGAAGGGCCGCCATCGCGCTGGCTCCCGGTTCAGATTGATTCCTTATGGTAGCCGAACCCCGGCGGACCCGCAAGCCGCCGCCCCCGTTTTATAACCGATATCTCCTGCGAGTTCTACCGCCAGGCGCCCTACCGGGTCCGCTCCCCGGAGGGCTTCCAGGCGCATCTGGAGGGGGATCGCTTCGCCGAGGCCCACGTCACCGACTATGGCCGTGCTGCGGTCCGTGCCGCCGGATCGGGAAGACCTCATCTATACGCTCGGGCTTTGAAGAGCAACCGGACCCCCATACCCGGCCCTGGCGGGCCCCCGGGTCGCGCGCGACGCCCGGGAGGCCTTTCTCTCGTGTAACATCCGTGTCACCGCGCCGTTGATGAAATTAAGGAAGCCAGCGACCTGGCCAGGGTGTTGCCGGCTCCCCAGAGATCCGATAAGGTAAAAGCCGCTCGGCGAGGGGAAAAGCCCGAATCCCAGGAGGTTCCCATGCTCCGCGAAGACGCCCTGGAATATCACCGGAAAGGTCGCCCTGGGAAACTGGAGATCGTCCCCACCAAGCCGATGATCACCCAGCGGGATCTCTCCCTGGCCTACAGCCCGGGGGTCGCGTATCCGGTCCTGGAGATCGAGAAAAACCCGGACCTGGCCTATGAATACACCATCAAGGGGAACTTGGTGGCCGTCATCTCCAACGGCACCGCCATCCTGGGGCTGGGGGACCGAGGGGCTTTGGCCGCCAAGCCGGTGATGGAGGGCAAGGCCGTCCTCTTCAAGAAGTTCGCCGACGTGGACGCCATCGACATCGAGGTGAACACGCGGGATCCTGACGAGTTCATCCGAGTGGTGCAGGCCATCGCCCCGACCCTCGGAGGGATCAACCTGGAGGACATCAAGGCTCCCGAGTGCTTCTACATCGAGGAGACGCTGCGGGCCACCCTGGACATCCCGGTCTTCCACGACGATCAACATGGGACAGCGGTGATCTCGGCGGCGGCGCTGCTCAACGCCCTGGAACTGGTGGACAAGCGCATCGACGAGATCAAGGTGGTCATCAACGGCGCCGGGGCCTCGGGCATCGCCTGCGCCGACCTGTGGGTCAAACTGGGGGTGCGCAAAGAGAACCTGATCGTGCTGGACACCAAGGGGGTGATCTATAAGGGCCGCAAGGAGGGGATGAACCCCTACAAGGAGCGCTTCGCCGCCGACACCGACGCCCGCACCCTGGCCGAGGCCATCCGGGGCGCCGACGTCTTCCTGGGCCTCTCGGTGGCCGACGTCCTCACCCCGGAGATGGTCCGCTCGATGGCCGAGCGGCCTATCATCTTCGCCCTGGCCAACCCGGACCCCGAGATCCGCTACGAACTGGTCAAGGAGGTGCGGCCCGACGCCATCGTCGCCACAGGGCGCAGCGACTACCCTAACCAGGTCAACAACGTCCTGGGCTTCCCCTTCATCTTCCGGGGGGCCCTGGACGTGCGGGCCCGGGCCATCAACGACGAGATGAAACTGGCGGCGGCGCGGGCCCTGGCCGCCCTGGCCCGGGAGGACGTGCCCGACAGCGTGCTGAAGGCCTACGGGCTGGAAAGCCTGCGGTTCGGACCGGATTACATCATCCCCAAGCCCCTGGACCCGCGGGTGATGCTGTGGGAGGCGCCGGCGGTGGCCCAGGCGGCCATGGAGACCGGGGTGGCCCGCATCCGCATCGACCTCGAGGAATACCGGGAGCGGCTGGCGGCCCGGCTGGGCAAGGGCACCCAGGTGATGCGTTTCATCATCAACAAGGCGAAGGCGGCCCCCAAGCGTATCGCCTTCGGCGAGGGGGAGGAGCCCAAGATCCTGCGGGCGGCGGCCCTGGTGCAGGAGGAGGGGATCGGCCAGCCCATCCTCATCGGCCGCCCCGAGGTCATCCGGCAGCGGATGGAGGAACTGGGCCTGCGCTGCAGCCCCCAGGTGGTCTATCCGCCGACCTTCCCGCGGCTGGAGGAATACGCCCGGCGCCTCTTCGAGAAGCGACAGCGCAAGGGCGTGACCCTGGCCCTGGCGCGGACACTGCTCCTGGAGCCGAACTACTTCGGCCCCATGATGGTGGAGATGGGCGACGCCGACGCCTTCATCTCCGGCCTCACCTACGATTACCCCGCCGTCATCCGCCCCGCCCTGCAGGTGGTGGGGGTCCGCGAGGGGGTGCGCAAGGTGGCCGGGCTTTACATCATGATCGTGAAGGAGAAAGTCTATTTCTTCACCGACGCCACGGTGAACATCGAGCCCACCGCCGAGGACCTGGCGGAGATCGCCATCATGGCGGCCGACTTCGCCCGCCGCTTCGACATCGAGCCGCGGGTGGCCATGCTCTCCTTCTCCAACTTCGGCAGCACCCGCCACCCCCTCTCCGAGAAGGTGCGCCAGGCAGTGGAGATCGTCCACCAGCGGCGGCCGGATATCCTCATCGACGGGGAGATGCAGGCCGACACCGCGGTGGTGCCGGAGATCATCGAAGAACGCTACCCCTTCAGCCGGGTGAAGGACGCCAACGTCCTGGTCTTCCCGGACCTGGAGGCGGCCAACGTCGCCTACAAACTGCTGCAGCGGCTGGGCAACGCCCAGGCCATCGGGCCGATCCTCCTGGGGATGGGCAAGCCCGTCCACGTCCTCCAGACCGGGGACGAGGTCCAGGACATCGTCTTCATCGCCGCCATCGCCGCGCTGGACGCCCAGGAGCGGGCCCGACCGCCGACCCCCGTCCCCGCCTGAGGGCCACCGCATCCCTGACGCTCCGGGCCCGGGTGGCGCTTGCTTCGTCCGGGCCCTCCATCGGCGGGGCGGATTTGACAGCGAGATGGGCCCTGGTAGAATTAACATTGAAACGCCGGGGTGGCGGAACTGGCAGACGCGCTACGTTCAGGGCGTAGTGGGCGCACGCCCGTGCGGGTTCAAATCCCGCCCCCGGCACTGCCCGAAGGGATCGCCCTTCGGGATTTTTTGTTTCCGGAGGACGCTTGTGGCCTGCGGCTGGACGGTGGGGGGGCGCTGGCTGGTCCGGGTGGCGGTGCTGCTGGCCCTGGCCTTCCTGGCCGACCACGCCTGGGAGAACCTGGAACGCTACCGACGGCGGGTGGAGCAGGCCGAACGGCTCCAGCGGGCCATCGCCACCCTGCAGGCCCAGGCCACCCGCCTGGCCGAGGAGGCCCGCTACGTGCGCAGCGACGAGTTCGTCGCTCGCTGGGCCCGCGTGGAGGCCGGCATGGTCCGCCCTCGAGAGACCCCTTTCCGCCTTTCGCGGCCAACCCCCACCTCCACCCCGCTGGCCCTGCCCACCCCCACCCCCATGCCCTGGCAGGCCTGGGAGGCTCTCCTTCGCGGCCGCTGAGCTGTTCGAGCGACCGAGGGGGCCGCCCCGGAATCGCTCAGATTTTGGTAGAATCTAGATGAACAGGACCGCTCAGGGAGGCTCGATGGCCAAAGGCGGCGAGAAAGCCAAGGACGTCATCCAGGTGGAAGGGACGGTCGTCGAGACCCTTCCGAACACGATGTTCAAGGTCCGCCTGGACAACGGCCACGAGGTGTTGGCCCATCTCTCAGGCCGCATGCGGATGTATTACATCCGCGTGCTCCTGGGAGACCGGGTGCTGGTGGAACTCTCCCCCTATGACCTCAGCCGGGGCCGCATCGTCCGCCGGCTCTCCCGGTGACCGCGCGGGGGCCCCCAGGGGATCTCCTTCCGTGCGCCGGCGGCGTGGGTGAGTATAATCTTTAGGAAAAAGCCGGCCGCAACGGGCGGGATTCTCCCTCCGTTGCCATCCCCAGCCGAGGAGGTTCGCCGCGGAACCGCACGGATCGTCAGCCGCCGAAAGGGAACGGGACCACCTGCCACCATCCTGGATCCTCGCGGAGGGAGCACGATGAACACGATTAAAGTGGCCGCCAAGTCGCGCACCACAGCCGTGGCCGGAGCCATCGCCGGGGTGATCCGCGAACGGGGGCGGGCGGAGGTGCAGGCCATCGGCGCCGGCGCGGTCAACCAGGCCGTCAAGGCCATCTGCATCGCCCGTACCTACCTGGCCCAGGACGGCATCGACATCATCTGTGTCCCCGAGTTCACCGATGTGAAGATCAACGATCAGGAGCGGACGGCGATCCGCTTCGTGATCGAGAAGCGATGAGCCCCCGCCTGGACCTGCATGTCCACACCACCGCCTCGGATGGCTGGTGGACCCCCGCCCGGGTGGTGCAGGAAGCTGTCGCCCGCGGCCTGCGGGCCATCGCCCTGACCGACCACGAGACCACAGCGGGCGTGGCCGAGGCACAGGCTGCGGCCCAGGGGACCCCCCTGGAGGTGATCCCCGGGGTGGAGATCAGCGTCGGGGGGCCGGAGGAGGAGATCGACCTGCTGGGCTATTTCATCGACCCGGACCACCCCGACCTGCAGCGGCTGCTGGAGGCCATGCGGGCGGAGCGGGTGGAGCGCATCCAGGCGATGACGGAGCGTCTCGCCCAACTGGGCTTGCCGGTGCCATGGGAGGAGGTGGTGGAACTGGCGCGGGGGGACGTGCTGGGCCGCCCCCACCTGGCCCGGGCGATGGTGCGACATGGCTACGTTACCGATGAGGCCGAAGCCTTCCGGCGCTGGCTGGGGCGCGGGCGCCCGGCCTATGTCCCCCGGCGCCCCGTGGATCCCCGCGAGGTGATCGCCCTGGTGCGGGCCGCCCGCGGGGTGGCGGTGCTGGCCCACCCAGGCCGCACCGGGATCCCGGGGAACTTCGAAGTCCTCTGGCGGGCCGGCCTGGCCGGCCTCGAGGTCTTCCACCCGGACCACTCCCCCGACGAGACGGCCCGGCTGATGGTCCTCGCTCAGACCTACAACCTGGTCCCTACGGGGGGGAGCGACTTCCACGGCCCCGAGCCCGACGGCCGCATCCTCCTGGGCACCCTGCCGGTCCCCGACCACACCCTGGATCGGCTGCGGGACCGCCGCCCGCGCTGAGAATCTCCGCGCGGCGTGCTAAAATAGGGGAAACCCTGGAGGTGGAAGCGACGATGCCTCCGGCCCCTGCGGAGCGGATGCGGCGGCTCAAGCCCTATCCCTTCGCCGCCCTGGAGCGACGCATCGCGGAGCTCCAGGCGGAGGGCCGCGACCTGATCCGCCTGGACATCGGCAGCCCGGACATGGCGCCACCCCCTTTCATCCTAGAGGCCCTCGAGCGGAGCGCGCGGGATCCCCACGCCCACGGCTACGCCGGCTATCGGGGGATCCCCGCCTTGCGCCAGGCCGTGGCCCGCTTTTACGCCCGCCGCTTCGGGGTGGACCTGGACCCCGATCGAGAGGTCCTCATCCTCATCGGCTCCAAGGAGGGCCTCTTCCACCTGAGCCTGGCCTACCTGGGCCCAGGGGATGTGGCCCTGGTCCCCTCGCCGGGCTACCCCACCTACACCGACGGCGCCCTGGCCGCGGGGGCGGACGTTTTCTACATGCCCTTGCGACCGGAGCGGGGCTGGTTCCCCGATTTCCGTGCGATCCCACCGGAGATCTTGGCCCGGGCCCGTATCCTCTGGCTGAACTATCCCAATAACCCCACGGCCGCCTGCCCCACCCCGGAGTTCTTGGCCGAGGCGGTGGCCTTCGCCCGGCAGCACAACCTCCTCCTCGCCTACGACAACCCCTATGCCGACGTGGCTTTCGATGGCTACCGGGCCCCTAGCATCCTCAGCATCCCGGGGGCCAAGGAAGTGGCCGTCGAGTTCTATTCCCTCTCCAAGTCCCACAACATGGCCGGCTGGCGCGTTGGGATGGTCGTGGGCAACGCCGAGGTGGTGGGGACCCTGGCCCGCCTGAAGAGCAACATCGACTCCGGGCACTTCCGCCCGATCCAGGAGGCCGCCGCCATCGCCCTGACCCACGACGACGAGTGGATGGCCGAACGGAACGCGGAATACGCCCGGCGGCGGGACGTGGTGGTGGAGGGGCTGCGGGCGGCGGGGTTGACGGCCGAGCGGCCCCGTGCCACGATTTATATCTGGGCGCGCCTGCCCGAGGGATGGCGCAGCGCGGACTACGCCGCCCGCCTCCTGGAAGCCACGGGGGTCTCGGTGGCCCCCGGGGCGATGTTCGGGGAGGCCGGCGAAGGCTACATCCGCATCTCCTTGGTCCAGCCGGTCCCCCGCCTGGAGGAGGCGATGCGGCGCCTCCAGGCTTTCCATCGGGGATCGCCATGAGCCACGTTCCTTATCTGGTCGCCGCCGCCCTGCTGGAGATCCTGGTCTTCGGATGGGCGATCTGGATTGCCTATCGGGAGAGCCGCCCGGCCCGATGAGCCGGGGGGTCGCCCCTTCCCACCCTGAGCGCAGGAGGTGCAGGATCGGCCGCGAGGCGTATGAAACCGTGGCCCCGGTGGACCGGGCGGTGTTGGTGGGGATCGAGGTCTACGGGAAGCCGGGGCTGTTGTCGGTGGAGGACTCTCTGGATGAACTGGCGCAACTGGCCCGCACAGCCGGCGTGGAGGTGGTGGGCCGCGCGGTGCAGCGCTTGCGCCGTATCCATCCGGCCACCTACATCGGCCCGGGCAAGGTCGAGGAGATCAAAGCCCTGGTCCGGACTATGAACGCCAACATGGTTATCTTCGACGACGAACTCTCCCCCTCCCAACAACGCAACCTGGAGAACGCCTTCGGCGAAGCCGTCCGGGTGCTGGACCGCACCGCCCTGATCCTGGACATCTTCGCCCAACACGCCCACACCCGCGAGGGCGCCCTCCAGGTGGAACTGGCTCAATACGAATACCGGCTGCCCCGTCTGACCCGGCGCTGGCAGGACCTGGCCCAGCAGGCCGGCGGCTCCTTCGGGCGGGGCGGCATCAGCGGCGTCGGCCTGCGAGGGCCCGGCGAGAAGCAACTAGAGATCGACCGCCGACGCATCAAGGAGCGTATCGCCCACCTCAAGCGGGAACTGGAGGCGATGCGGGCCCACCGCCAGCGCTATCGGGAGCGCCGCCGCCGCGCCCAGATCCCTGTGGTTGCCCTGGTGGGCTACACCAACGCCGGCAAATCCACCCTCCTCAACGCCGTCTCCGGCGCCCAGGTCCTGGTGGCCGATCAACTCTTCGCCACCCTGGACCCCACCACCCGTCGGGTGAAGCTGCCCAACGGTGGCGTGGCCCTGTTCACCGACACGGTGGGGTTCATCCAGAAACTCCCCCACCCGTTGGTGGCCGCCTTCCGGGCCACCCTCGAGGAGATCAACGACGCCGACCTCATCCTCCACGTCCTGGACATCACCCACCCCAACGCCCTCCAACAGGCCTGCGTGGTGGTCCAGACCCTGCGGGAGATCGGGGTGCAGGACATCCCGATGATCACTGCCCTGAACAAGATCGACCGCATGCCGGACCCGGAGCAGGTCCGGGCCCTGGCGGCGGAGCACCCGGACTTCGTCGCCATCTCAGCAGCCTACGGCATCGGCCTTGAGGACCTGCTGCGCAAGGTGGAGGCCATCCTCTATCAGAGCCTGACGCCGGTTCGGGTGCGCTTGCCCCTGGGCCGCGGGGACCTCATCGCCCTGTTCTACGAACAGGGGGTGGTGGAGTGGGAGGCCCATACTGATAACGAGGTGACCCTCTCGGGACGCCTGCCGGGCCGCCTGCTGGCCGCCTTCCGCCCTTACCTGGAGCACGCCGGGTCGGAGGCCGCCCAACAGATCTTTGTGGCGTGAGGCGAGGGCGCCGTGTCCCGGATCAACCGCTGGGTGGATCAGACCGCGGAGTTCTTGGCCCACCACAAGGGTCTCCCCATCCTGGTGGGGGTCGCCCTGATCGCCCTGGACTTCCTCTTGATGCTCCTGGACCGCCTGGTCCCCGGGCTGCCCCTCCTGGGGACGGTGGCGGCCTTCAACTGTTTCCTCTATCTGGGCCTGATCGTGGCCCTGCTCGGCGGGCTGATCGCCGAAGTCCTTTGAAGCGGCCGGCCGGATGACCCTGCGCCCCGACCCCCCTCGACCCCTCGTGGTCATCGTCGGGCCCACGGCGGTGGGCAAGAGCGAAGTGGCCCTCGCCCTGGCCGAGCGTTTCAACGGGGAGATCCTCTCCGCGGACTCCCGCCAGATCTATCGAGGGATGGACATCGGCACCGCCAAGCCCACCCCCGAGGAGCGGGCCCGGGTCCCCCATCACCTGATCGACCTCACGGACCCGGATCGCCCCCTCACCCTGGCCGAATACCAGCGCTTGGCCTACGCCGCCATCGACGAGGTCCACCGGCGGGGGCGGCTGCCTTTCCTGGTGGGGGGCACCGGCCTTTACGTGTGGGCGGTGGTGGAAGGCTGGCAGATCCCTCCGGCGCCGCCGGACCCTGTGCTGCGCCAGGCCCTGGAGGAGCGGGCCCGCCGGGAGGGCTCCCTCGCCCTCTACGAAGAACTCCAGCGCCGGGACCCCGAGGCCGCCGCCCGCATCGACCCCCGCAACGTCCGCCGGGTGATCCGGGCCCTGGAGGTCTGTTACCGGACCGGACAGCCCTTCTCGGCCCAGCGGCGGAAGCAGCCCCCGCCTTACCGGACGATCCTGATCGGCCTGACCCGGCCCCGGGCGGAACTCTACCGACGCATCGACGAGCGCGTGGATCGCATGATCGCCCAGGGGCTGGTGGAGGAGGTCCGCCGGCTGGCCGAGCGCTATCCGTGGGATCTGCCGGCCATGACCGGTCTGGGCTATCGCCAGATCGGCGCCTACCTGCGGGGGGAGATCCCGCTGGAGGAAGCAGTCCGCCGGATCAAGGCCGCCACGCGGACCTTCGTGCACCATCAGTATAACTGGTTCCGTCTGAGCGACCCGCGGATCCGCTGGTTCGACCTCAGCCACCAAACGGTGGAGGAGATCGCCGGATGGCTGGCCGGGGAACTCAGGCGGGAGGCGGAGGGGGAAGGACCGGCCCTGCCCCCTCATCCTTCGGAGGCGGAGGACTCTGGATGAGCGGGTATGGTTTTATGCTGGCGGCGGCTTTCCTGTGGGGGCTGATCGGCCCGACGAGCCGGCTGGCCTTCGCCCACGGCATGGCGCCGTTGGAGGTGGCCTTCTGGCGGGCCGTGCTGGGCGGGGCGCTCTTCGGGCTCCACGCCGCGTGTAGGGGCCAGCTCCGTGTGGCAGGACGGGACCTGCCCACGGTGTTGGGCTTCGGGCTGGTAGGTGTGGGAGGATTCTACGCGGCTTACCAACTGGCCGTGCGGGCCGGCGGCGGGGCCATGGCCGCCGTGCTCCTCTACACCGCCCCGGCGTGGGTGGCCGTGCTCTCCTGGCTCTTTTTGAAAGAGCCCCTTGGCCCCCGCCAAGGGCTGGCGCTGGTCCTCACCATGGCCGGCGTGGCCGGCGTCAGCCTCCAGGGCGGCGAGGTCCGCCTCCACGGCGCGGGGATTCTTTGGGGCCTGATCTCCGGCTTCACCTACGCCCTCTACTACTTGTTCGGGAAGCGTTATCTGGGGCGCTACGAGATCCCCACCCTCTTCGCCTACGCCATGCCCACCGGCGCCCTCAGCCTCCTGCCCCTGATCCCCCTCCGTTTCCCCACCGCGGACGGGGTGGCATGGGCGGCCGTCCTTTTCCTCACCGTGTGCTCTACCTACCTGGCCTACCTGGCCTATTCTGCCGGCCTGCAGCGGCTGGAGGCCACCCGGGCGGCAGTGGTCGCCACCGTGGAGCCCGTGGTCGCGGCGGTGGTTTCCTACCTGGTGTGGGGAGAGCGGTTAGGGCCCCTCGGGGTCCTGGGGGCGGCCCTCATTCTCCTGGGGGTGGGGATCCTGATGCGGGGATAAAAACGGCCCCGCCTCACCCCAGATCGTGCCGCCGATACGCCCAGCGGCCGCCGACCAGCGTCCCCCGCACGCCCATCGAAGGCAGGTCCTGCGGCGGAATGTGGAAGGGATCCGCCTCCAGCACCACCAGATCGGCCCACATCCCGGGCCGCAGCCGTCCCTGCCGGCGCTCCAGACCGGCAGCCCACGCCGGGCCCACCGTGTAGGCCTCCAGGGCCTCCAGGAGGGAGAGGGCCTGCTCTGGATACCAGCCCTCGCGGACCACGGCGGCGTGCAGTCCCCACCAGGGGTTCGGCGATTCGACGGGGGCGTCGGAGCCGAAGGCGAGCCGCGCCCCATGGGCCTTCAGGCTACGCCATGCGTAGGCGGTGGCACAGCGCTTCCCCCAGTAGCGCTCCGCCATCGGCCGATCCGAAACGGCGTGGATGGGCTGCATCGAGGCAATGATCCCCAGGCGGGCGAAATGGGGGAGATCCTCCGGGTGGACCCGCTGGGCGTGTTCGATGCGGTGGCGCCGGGCTTCTGGCGGGATCCCTAGGCGGGCCTCCAGCGCCCGCACCTCTTCATACAGATCCAGCACCTCCCGGTTGGCCCGATCCCCGATGGCGTGGATGGCCAGCCACAGGCCGGCGGCGGTGGCGCGGCGGGCTGCCTCCCGCATGACCTCCGGCGGCGTGAAGGCCATTCCCACGTTCTCGGGCTCGCCCTCATAGGGCTCCAGCATCCACGCGGTGCGGGGTCCTAGGGCCCCGTCGGCGAAGATCTTCACCGCCCCGATCCGCAGCCATGGGTCCCCAAACCCCGTCCGCAGCCCCACAGCCAGGGCATGGTCCAGGACCTCCAGGGGGAGATGCTGGATGACACGCACGGGGAGGTCGCCCCGTTGATGGAGGACCTGCAGGGCAGCCAGGCTCCGAGGGCCGTCGAAGTTGTGCACGGTCGTCAGCCCCAGGGCCGCCAGTTCGTGGAGGGCCTCATAGAGGGCTTCGGCCAGTTCCTCCACGGTGGGCTCCGGGAGAACCCGGGCGATCAGGGCGGTCGCCTGCTCGAAGAACAGGCCGTTGGGGGCGCCGTCGGGCCCCCGCCCGATGCGCCCGCCGGGCGGATCAGAAGTCTCCCGGGTGACGCCGGCCCGGCGCATGGCCTCGCGGTTGGCCCAAAGGGCGTGGCCGCTGCGGGCCCACAGGGCCACGGGATGGTTCGGCGCCACCCGATCCAGGTCGTCTGCGGTGGGGAAGCGGCCCCAGGGCTCCTGGAGCCAGCCTCGGCCGACGATCCATTCGCCCGGCGGGGTCAGAGCCGCCCGCCGGGCCACCCGCTCCAGCGCCTCCTCAAGGGTCGGTGTGTCGACCGCCACTCCCATCCGGGCGCGGGCATAGCCTTCCAGATGCAGGTGGGCATCGATCAGGCCCGGGAGCACCGCCGCCCCGCCCACATCCACTACCATGGTGCGGGGGCCCCGCCAGGCCCGGACCCTCTCCGCTGCGCCGACCGCCACGATCTCCTCGCCGACCACCGCCAGGGCCTCCGCCACCGGAGACTCCGGGTCCAACGGGTAGATCCGGCCGTTGATGAGGATCAGATCCGCCTCGCGCACGGATGCCTCCTCCGAGGAAATGGGGTCCCCGGGCCTAGCGCAGGAGGCCGTGCAGCATCCGGGGTCCGGTGGGCTGCGGACTGCCCCCCTCCGGCTCCAGGGTCACCCCCACGCGGCGGTAAGCCCAAAGGTCCGCTGGGACCGTGATCCGGTAGAGGCCGTAGCGTCGCTCGGTGGTGCGGAAGAGACCGCCGCTCATCCGACGGGACGTGTCGTCCCCGAACCAGACTTGATAGGCATGGCCCTCTGGGGGGGGCGGCAGCCCGCGGATCACCAGGAGGCCCTGGCCATCTTCCAGGATCAGATAGCCCTCGGCCGCTGGGGCCGCCTCCGTGCCCCGCAAGACAACCACGCGAGGACCCGCCCCTGGAACGGACACGGTCGGTAAGATCCAGAGA
>NZ_PSLG01000009.1:0-8856 GCF_040289485.1 Thermoflexus sp. | reverse complement strand
CACCAGCCACACCGCCGCAAGGAGGGCTGCCCCGATCCCCAGCCAGCGCCAGCCCGTGGGCCGGGCGGCCGGGCGGACCTGGGCCATCAGGCGGGCCTTGAGGCGCGCCGGCGGGCGCTGGGCGGGGACCGCGTAGGCCATGGCCGCGGCGGCCTCCCGATACCGGGCGAGGGCCTCCCGGCAGGACGGGCACCCGGCCAGATGGGCCGCCGCCGCGGCAGCCTCCTCCGGCGAGAGGATGCCCAGCGCGTAGCCCGCCAGCTCCTCTTCCCAGATCCCATGCTCTGTTTCCATCGCTCCGCCCCTGAATCCGGATACGGCCCGGCGTCTGATCGGATCCCCTCCGCCCCAACGGCGTTCAGGGGACCAGCCCCCGCTGGGCCAGCCATTCGTGAACCTTGTGGAGGGCCAGGCGCAGACGGCTCTTGACCGTCCCCAGGGGCTCCCCCAGATATTCGGCGATCTCGCGGTGGGTCCAGCCCTGGAAATAGGCCAGTTCCAGCACCCGGCGCTGCGGCTCGGGGAGGGCTGCCAGAGCCTCCCGGACCGCCTGGTGCAGTTCCTCGGCCTCGGCCTGGGCCTCCACGGAGGGATCCTCTGCGGGGCGCTCGAGGGCCTCGCTCGCCTCCGCCCTCAACATCCAGGCCTCCAGCGGGCGGGCCCGGCGCCGGCGCAGGACATCGATGGCGCGGTTACGGACCAACGTGAAGAGCCAGGTGGTGAAACGGCCCCGCTCCGGCATGAAGGCAGCGGCGTTCCGCCAGATGCTCAGGAAGACGTCGAGGACCACCTCCTCGGCGGCACCCGGATCGTCCAGGATCCGACAGGCCAGGGCGAAGGCCCGCCCCCCGTGGCGATCGTAGAGGGCGGCCAGGGCGCGCTCGTCGCCGGCGGCGATGCGGGCCAGGAGAGCGGCGTCCTCCATGTCCGCATCGCCCGTCCCGCTCATGGCCGGATCACCCAGAGGTCGGTCTGGGGATGGCTGATCCACTCCACCCCGGTGGGAGTCACCCACACGTCCTCCTCCAGCCCGATATAGCCGTAGCCGGGCACCTTCACCCCCAGCTCCAGCGCGAACACGTTCCCGGCCTCCACGATCCCATACGGCGTCTGGCCATAGCGCTCCCAACGGGGCCCCAGCAGCGTGGAGCCATCGTGCACCGTCCGCCCGATGTGGTGGCCCAGGGCGTGCAGATATTCGGGATAGCCGCGCCCGGTGAGGGCCCGGCGGGCCGCGGCGTCCACCTCCCAGCCCTGGACGCCGGGGCGCAGGGCCTGGAAGCCCGCCAGGAGCGCCTCGCGGACGGCCTGGAAGGCCCGCCGGATCTCGAGGGGAGGCTCCTCCTCCCCCTCCCGCAACCCATACCACACGCGCTGGAGGTCCGAGCAGAAGCCCTCCTGCCGGATCCCCAGATCGATATGGACCAGGAGGCCTGGGGCCACGCGCCGATCCCCTGGCATGGCGTGGCCGACGGGGGCCTCCGGTCCCACGGCGACGATGGGGCAGTAATCCGGGTCCCACGCCGGCTCCACTCCTCGGGCCCGCATCCGCTCGTGGAGGAAGGCCTGGATCTCCCGCTCCGTGCGGCCGGGCCGCAGGAAGGCGCCGACCTCCTCAAAGAGGGCTTCTGTGGTCTCCACGGCGCGGCGGATCGCCTCCACCTCCATCGGCGTCTTGCGACCCCGCAGAGCGCCGATGAGGTCCTCGGCGGAGATCAAGCGGCTGGCGAAGGGGGTTCCGCCGAGCAGGCGGTGGAGCAGGCACCACATCCCGTGGGTGAGGCCATCGGCGGCCGGGTCGTTCTCTGAGTAGTTGATGGCGATCTCCCGGGGGTTCAGGCGCTGCAGCGTCTCCACCAGCGGCTCCCGGATGCTCTCGTCGTAGCCGATGACCGGATCCCACGCCCCCAGGGCGGCCACGTTCTCCCGATCGAACCGCCCGACGATGGCGATACGGTCGCCCCGGGCGGTGATGAGGAAGGCCGAGACCCAGGTGACGTTGAGGCCCAGGATGAGGTCCAGGGCCGGGTCCCGCGTCTGCTCGGATTCCCGCACGAAGGTGAGCCATGCATCGATCCCTTTCTCGTTGAGGATGGCGATGGCCTGCCGGATCTTCTCGCGGATCAGCGCCTCGGCGGGCATGGTTCCTCCTGGCGGGATGGAGATTTGGGGCCCGAAGGTCAGCGGGCTCCCCGGGCGGGCGCTTCCTCCTCGGCGTCGGAGCCCAGCAGCCGCCGGACCAGGGCTTCGAGTTCCTCATCGGAGTAGTAGTAGAGGATCAGGCGGCCCCCTTTTCGACTCCAGGACAGCGTGACCCGGGTGCCCAAGGCGCGGCGGAGCCGGTCCTCCAGCGCCGCCAGTTCCGGCGGGCGGCGGGGCCGGGCGCGGGGCTGAGGACGGTGGCCCCGGAGGCGCCGGGCCAGTTCCTCCGCCGCCCGCACGCTCAGCCCCTCCTCCAGGATACGGCGCAGCACGTGCGCTTGCTGGGCCGGGCTGTCGAGCATCAGGAGGGCCCGGGCGTGGCCCTCGCTGATGCGGCCCGCCAGCAGATGGTCCTGGATGGCGGGGGGCAACTGGAGGAGGCGCAGGGCGTTGGTGATCGCCGCGCGGCTCCGGCCGACCCGCCGGGCCACCTCCTCATGGGTCAGACCGAAGGTCTCGATCAGGTAGCGATAGGCCTGGGCCTCCTCGAGGGGGTTCAAATCGGCCCGCTGGAGGTTCTCCACCAGCGCCAGTTCCAGCATCTGCCGAGGGGCGACCTCCCGCACCACCACCGGGACCGTGGTCAGGCCGGCCCGCTGGGCCGCCCGCCAGCGGCGTTCCCCTGCGATCAGCGTATACCGCGGGGGGTCGGCCTGAGTCTGGGTGACGATCAGGGGCTGCAGCAGGCCGTGCTCCCGGATCGATTGGGCCAGCCCCTCCAGTTCCGTCTCATCGATCTGCCGACGGGGTTGATGGGGGTTGGGCTGGATGGCCTCGATGGGAACCTCCAGCAGGCCGGCGCCCTCGCCGGCCGGCAACAAGGCCTCGAGCCCTTTGCCCAGCCCGAACTTACGCGCCATGGGCTCCTCCCTCCCCCGAAGGGACCGGGATCCGATCGCCCCGCATGAGTTCCTCAGCGAGGGCGGCGTAGGCCACAGCCCCCGGCGAGTGGGGGGCGTAGACAATGACGGGGAGGCCGTAACTCGGGGCCTCCGCCAGGCGGACGCTGCGGGGGATGACGGTCTGGAAGACCCGTCCCGGGAAGTGATGGCGAACCTCCTCCACCACCTGCTGCGCCAGGCGGGAGCGGCCGTCGAACATCGTCAGCAGGAAACCACGGACGTGCAACGTCGGGTTGAACTGCCCCCGCACCCGCGTCATGGTCTGCAGGAGCCGGGAGAGGCCCTCCAGGGCCAGATATTCGCACTGGACCGGGACGATCAGGGCGTCGGCGGCGACCATGGCGTTGAGGGTGAGCAGGCCCAGGCTGGGGGGGCAATCGATCAGGATGTAATCGTAATCCGAGCGGACGGCCCTCAAGGCATCGCAGAGGCGGAACTCCCGACGGGGGGCCTGGACCAGTTCCACCTCTGCGCCGACCAGATCCGGGGCCGCAGGGACCAAATGTAGGCGCTCCCACCGGGTGACAAGGATGCGGTCCGTGATCGGCCGGCCGTCGACGAGGACCTCGTAAACGGATCCAGGGAGGGCGGCCCGCTCGATCCCCAGGCTGGCCGTGGCGTTGGCCTGGGGATCCAGATCCACCAGGAGCACCGACCGCCCGGCCGCCGCCAGGCAGGCCGCCAGGTTCACCGCCGAGGTGGTCTTGCCCACCCCGCCCTTTTGGTTGGCGAAGGCATACACTGGCATCCGCAGGTCAACCCCCGATGGCCGCGCGGATGGCGATGATCTCCTCCGGCCGCGGCGTGCCCGCCAGCCCTGGTCGGGTTACCGAAAGGGCCGCCACGCGGGCGGCGTAGCGGGCGGCCGCCAGCGGATCGCGGGTCTCCCACAGCCGGATGAAGAAGGCCGCCGCGAAGACGTCGCCGGCGCCGGTGGGGTCCACCTCCTCGACCGGCTCGGCCGGGATCGCGTGGGGAACCCCCTGCCAGAACAAGGTCGCCCCGCGGGCGGCCTGGGTGACGACGAGGATCGGCGTGCGGCGGGCCCAGCGTCGGGCCGTCGCCCAGTCGCCCTGAATGTCCTCCTCGCTGAACACCACCGCGTCGGCGTGGGGCAGGAGGGTCTCCACCTCCTCCCACCGCCGGGGATGGACATGGCCGGAGGGATCCCAGGCCCGCATCCATCCCTGAGGGGTGAGGCCGCGCAGCGCCCCCTCGAACACGAAAAGCGTCGCGGGGTCCACCTCGTTGGCCACTGGGGCCAGGTGGACCACCCGCGGCCGGCGCCACTCCAGCGGGACCGCGGCGGGGAGCAATCGCTCAGCGACCCCGTGCAGGCGCTGCCGCCGGCCCTGGGAGGTGTAGAGGTTCTCAAACTCGGTGGTGCGCTCGGCCGGCAGGTTCATGATGGCTGCCCCGTCCAGGGCGGGGCGCGGATCCCAGTCGGGGCCGGTGCTGGTCACCACCCCCACCCGCCAGCCGTGGGCCAAGGCCGTCCGGCCGGCGTAGGCCGCTGTCCCACCGAAGGCCGGTCCGAAGGGGGTCCGGTCGCGGCAGACGTGCCCGACGATCACATAATCCACCGGCGTCATTCCCCCTCCGGCGTCCAGCGCATGGCGATCACCACACGGCGCTCCTCCCCCTCGCCGATGCTGTAGGTGGTCACCTTCGGATGGTCCTTCAAGGCCAGGTGGATGATCCGCCGCTCGGCGGCGGGCATCGGCTCGAGCTCCAGCGGGCGGCCGGTGGCCATCACCTGCTCCGCCTTCTTCAAGGCCAGGCGTCGCAGGGCCTCCGCCCGCCGCGCCCGGTAGCCGTTGATGTCCACGATCAGAGGGATGAATCCCCCCAGCCGTCGGGCCACGATGGCCCGCACCAAGGTCTGGAAAGCATAGAGCGTGCGGCCGTGGTGGCCGATGAGCCGGGCGACCGCCGGGCCCTCCAACCGCGCCACCCACAGCGGATGGTCGCCCTGGCCCTCCGGACCCTCGACCGTCTCCTGGGTGATGGAGAGGGTCGCCGAAAGGCCCAGGGAACCCAGCAGGCCGCTGATCGCCTCCGCCAGCACCTCTTCGATCTGCTCTGGCGAGGGGGCAGGGGGAGCCGGGGCCTGCCGCACGATCAACCGAACCCGGGCCTCACGGGTGCCCAGGCCCAAAAAGCCCGAATGACCCGGGTCCAGCACCTCGATCTCCACCGCCTCCCGGGGGACGCCCAGCTGGGCCAGGCCGGCCTGGATCGCCGCCTCAATCGTCGGTCCGCTCACCACCAGTTCCATTCGCTCCCTCCCCGCACCTCACCCCTCCTTCGCCGGCCGGCGGGCCTTCGAAGGACGGGCGGGTTCGGTTTTCTTCGGGCGCGCTGGCGACGCGGCGGGCGGGTTGGGGGCCGCGGGGGCCGCCGGCCGAGGCCGGGCCAGCCACCTGGGCAACAACCGCCGCACGTCGCGGGTGGCCAGGGCGAACTGGATCACCGAGATCAAGTTGGTGACGATGAAATAGACGCTCAGCCCCACCGCCAGGTTGTAGCTGATCCAGCCGAAGAAAAGGGGCATGTAGAGGTTCATCAACTGGGTGGTCATCTGGGTCTGCGGGTCTGTCGCCGGCGGGGACATCACCTTCTGGGACCACCAGGTGGTGAGGATGACCAGCAAGGTCATGATGGGCAGGGGGATGAGGATCCCGCCCACCGGGACGAAGATCCGCTCCGGCCGCCCCAGATCCCACAGGAGGAACTGGCTCTGGATGGGCAGCAGCGTGGCCAGGGCCGGGAACCCGTTGAACCGGTAGATCAACTTGGACAGGTCGATGACGGCCATCGGGTTGAGGGCGAGGACATGGATGATGGCCTGGTAGACGGCGATCAGGATGGGGAACTGGATCAGGAGGGGGAGGCAGCCCCCGAAGGGGTTGACGCCCGCCTCTTTGTAGAGTTTCATCTGCTCCTGGGCGAGCCGTTCCCGGTCCTTGCCGTATTTCTTCTGGAGCTCCTGGAGCCGTGGCTGGAGCTCCTGCATCTTGCGGGCGGTCCGCTGCTGCTGGGCCATCAGCGGGTAGAGGAGCAGGCGGATGAGGACCGTCAGGGCCACGATGGCCAGGATGAAGTTGCGGCCCATGGCGGCGTAGAGGACCAGCAGCAGGTTCACCAGCGGCTGGAAGAAGAGCAGGTTCGTCACCAGCGTGATCGGATTCATCCATCCTCCTTCCCAAAGGATCCCCTCACCGGGCCAGTTTCCACGCCTCGCGGAGATCCGAATGATAGGCCACCAGCCGGAAGGGGCCTCCGGTGGGGACCACCACCACCCGATCCGCGACGGCGACAAGTGGGGTGAGCAGGCGGCCGGGCGCCAGGTTCACCGATTTGAGTTTAGCGCCATCCGCCAGATTCAACAGATGCAGCCATCCCGCCTCATCGGCCACATAGACCCGATCCGCCACCACCAGCGGCCGGGCCCGGACAGGGCCGTTGGCCTGGAAGGGGCGCGGCCATACCGGCCGTCCCTCCCGGTCCAGGGCGAAGACCTGCCCGCTCATATCGCCGACGATCAGGCGGTCCCCGGCGACGGCCGGCCCGTCCCAGACCCAGTGGCCGGCCTTGAAACGCCAGCGCTCCCGGCCGGTGGCCGGATCCAGGGCATACAGGTGATCATCGAAGGCCCCCACATAGAGGGCCTCTCCGTCCAGGGCGAGGGCCCCAGCGATGGCCCCCCGCGCCTGGAAAGGCGCAGGCCAGGCCAGCGTCCCGGTGGCCGCATCCAGGGCCAGGACCCGATGATCCATTGTGCCGACCAGAAGGAGGGTGTCCGAGAGGACCGGGGTGGCCCAGATGCGAGGTGCCCCGCGCCCCGCCTCCGGCAGCCGGGTCCGCCAGAGGGCCTGGCCGGTGGCCGGGTGGATGGCCAGCACAAACCCATCCCCCGTCCCCACGAACACGCGGCCCCCATCCGTCACCAGGCCGGCGAAGACCGGGCCCAACGGAGGCTGGTCCGCCGGAGGGTAAGTCCACCGCAACGCGCCCGCGTCCCGATCCAGCCCACACAGGCGGCTCTCCCCGGTCCCCGGGTTCTCCGCGGCGACGACCACTACTCCATCGGCGACAGCGGGGGTCGCGTGAAAGACCCCCTGGCAGGGGCCGGCCGCCCCGTTCTGGGGGGGGAAGCGCCACCGTTCCTGGCCGGAGGCGGCCTCCACCGCCAGCACCCGATCGATGTCCGCCACGTAGAGCGTGGAATCCCCCACCTGGATCCCCGGCCAGCTGGAGGAAGGCCCTCCGCAGCCGGCCAGCAGGAGCCCGAGGAGGATCCCAAGGCCCGCGAGGATGTGCCGATCCGTTCGCTTCAACAACGCGCCCTCCGTTCCAGGATCTTCCGCTAGGGCACCGGATCGTATCCGCCCGGGTGGAGGGGATGGCACCGGGCGATCCGGCGAAGCCCGAGCCAGCCGCCGCGGATCAACCCGTAGCGGGCGATCGCCTCGTAGGTGTATTGCGAGCAACTGGGATAGAAGCGACAGGCCGGCGGCAACAGCGGCGAGATCGCCCGCTGGTAAAGGCGGATCATTCCCATGGCGATACGGGCCGGCCATCGCTTCCACCCCGGCATGCTTCCTTTCATCCGGTTCCTCCAGCTTCCTGTCCCTCGGGAAAGCGCCCTTCCCGCAGCAGCCCCAGATGGCGCAGGGCCTCCAGGAGAGCCGCCTCGGCATCCTGGCGCTTGCGCCCAACAAGACCCGGCCGGGCAATGAGGACCAGATCCCAGCCCGGCCGGATCTCGTGGAGGTGGAGGCGAGCCGCCTCGCGGAGCAGCCGCTTCGCCCGGTTGCGGCGGACCGCCTTGCCGAGGGCGCGGCGTCCGGCGATGACAGCCACCCGCGTGATCCCCAAGGCGTTGGGGGCGGCCTTAAGCCGGAGGAGGTCATTGGACCAGGAGCGTCCCTCCTCCAGGACCCGCTCGATGGCTTTCCGGTGGCGCAACCGGACCAGCGAGGCCACGGCCGCTGGGGGGCTCAATCCTCACGGCCGGAGGGGCCCCGATATTTGCCCTTCCAGTTGATGCGCTTGGCCCCTTCGTATTGCGGCGTCAGCCGCCAGCGCCCTTTCAACCGCCGTGCCTTCAGCACCCGCCGCCCGCCCTTGGTGCGCATGCGGGCCAGGAACCCGTGGACCTTCAGTCGTTTCCGCCGCTTCGGCTGGTAAGTCCGCTTGGGCATCGCACGCACACCTCCCCCAGGGATACGCAGGGGGTAATTATAGCGCAAAACCCGGCACGGGAGGCATGGCCGGGAGATCGCTATAATAGAGTTCCGCCATTCCCGATCCGTGAGGAGGGGCCGATGTTCGGATACGCCGGACGGGTGCTCCATGTGGATCTCACCGAGGGCCGCATGTGGGTGGAGGAGCCTGCGGAGGCCTTCTACCGGACCTACTGGGGCGGCAGCGCCATGGGGCTCTACTACGTCCTGAAGCACACGCCGCCCGGGATCGATCCCTTCGACCCTCGCAACACGCTGACCTTCTTCCTCAGCGCCGCCACCGGGGTTCCCATCTCCGGCCAGAGCCGCGCCACCGCCAACGCCAAATCCCCCCTCACCGGCCTCATCGGGGACGCCCAGGCGGGCGGCTTCTGGCCCGCCGAACTGAAGTTCGCCCGCTTCGACGGCGTGGTGATCCACGGCCGCGCCCCCCGGCCGGTCTACCTCTGGATCCACGACGGGGAGGCGGAGCTGCGGGACGCCGCCCACCTGTGGGGCCGCAC
>NZ_PSLG01000080.1:0-8912 GCF_040289485.1 Thermoflexus sp. | reverse complement strand
CGCCCCGCCGCCCTGGCCATCGGTGTCCAGGTCCATGGCTACGTGGGAGACCCCCGGGACACCCTGCGAGTGGTCCGCCAGGTGGGGTTCCCCTGGGTCAAGCAACAGGTCCTGTGGTCGATGCACGAGCCCGAGCCGGGACGCTACGACTGGGGGATCCTGGAAGGCTTCCTGATCGTCGCAGAACGGGAAAGGCTCCGGGTGGTCCTCAGCGTGGTCACCGCCCCGGCGTGGAGCCGGGCTGCCGGTGGCGTTCACGGCCCTCCCGACCGTCCCGAGGACCTGGCCCGCTTCCTGCGGGTCCTCATCCGGCGGCACCGGGGCCGGATCCACGCCATCGAGGTTTGGAACGAGCAGAACCTGCGCCGCGAATGGCAGACCCCCGACGGGCTGCGGCCAGAGGCCTACGTGGCCCTGCTCCGGGCCGCCTACACCGCGATCAAAGAGGAGGATCCGGAGATCATGGTCATCAGCGGGGCCCTTTCCCCCACCGGGATCGACGACGGGGTCAACGCGGTGGACGATTTCCGCTATCTGCGGGAGATGGTGGCGGCCGGCTTCCTGTCCTATGCGGATTGCGTGGGGGTCCACCACAACGGTTACAACATCGGCCCCGATGTGGCGGCCGAGGAGGCCCCGGCCCTGCCGAAGGCCCGGACAGCCCGGTTCCGTGGGCCCTTCGACAACCCCCATCACAGCTGGAGCCTGAAATCGACGGTGTGGGGGTATCGGGAGATCGTGGGGGACGCCAAGCCGCTGTGCGTGACGGAGTTCGGCTGGGCCTCGACCGAAGAATACGGCGTCGCCCCGCCGGGGTTCGCGTTCGCCCTGGATAACACCCTGGAAGAGCAGGCCCGCTGGCTCGTGGAGGCCCTGGACCGGATGCGGGCCTGGGGCTTCATCCGCATGGCCATCGTGTGGAACCTGGACTTCGCCCCCAAAGGCTTCGGACCCGCGCGGGACGACAACGTCCTCTACAGCCTGGTGGACACCCGCGGTGTCCCCCGCCCTGCCTTCAGCGCCCTCCAGGCGTATCTGCAGGCCTTCCCCAACGCGCCTCCCTAAGGCGCCATTCCCCGGGCCGCAGGAGGATGCGCGCGGATGGGCCTCGGGGGAAAATAGAGGAGGGACAGCGAGGGGACGCGGCGCCGTGCTGACCGATCTGCGGATCCGCCAACGGGATTACCTGCTGGAGATCGCCCGGGCCATCACCGCGCGGCTGGACCTGGACGAGGTGCTCCGCCTGATCGTCGAGGCGGCGGCCGAGATGCTGGCTGGGCAGGTCGCTTTCATCGCCCTCCGCGACGAGGAGGGTTTCACCATCCGGGCCGCCCATGGCCTGCCGGCCACGGAATGGAAGGCCCTGGACGCGCTGCTGGCCAGCCTGCCCGCCCAGCCCGAGGCCGGGGGGCGGGCCGAGATGGAGCGGGCGCTGGCTCACATGCTGCGCATCCTCCGGATGGAGGCCCAGCAGGCCGTGGCCCTTCCCCTGACCGTCGGCGATGACCTGCTGGGGTGGCTGGTGGTCTTCCGCGCCTTCGGCACCGCCTTCACCTACGATGACCGCCTGCTGCTGCGGGCCTTCGCCGACCAGGCCGCCATCGCCGTCCACAACGCCCAGCTCTATCAGCAACTGGCCACCGAAAAACGGCGCCTGGAGGCCATCATCGAGGCCAGCGCCGACGGCGTGCTTATCCTGGACGCCGCCCACCGCATCCAGGTGTTCAACCGGGCCATGGCCCGGCTGACCGGTTGGACGCCCGCCGAGGCCCTCGGCCGCCCTCACGACGAGGTGGTGGTCCTCAACCCCAAGCGCTCCGGCATGACCCTCGCCGAGGCCGAGGCAGGGGGATGGCCCCTGGCCAGCGACCGGCCGATCTACGTGGAAGGGGATCTGGTCCGGCGGGATGGCGGCCGCGTCAGCGTCGGGATCACCTACTCCCCCCTGCTGGACCGCACCGGGCGCCTGGTGAACATCATCGCGGTGGCCCGGGATATGACCCGCCTCCGCGAGGCCGAGGAACTCAAATCCACGTTCATCTCGATCATCTCCCATGAGCTGAAGACCCCCGTCTCCATCATCAAGGGCTACGCTGGGACGCTGCGGCGGGAGGACACCACCTGGGAGCCGGCCACCGTGCGCCAGATCGCTGGGATCATCGAGGAGGAGGCCGACCGGCTGACCCAACTCATCGACAACCTCCTGGACGCCTCCCGTCTGCAGGCGGGCGCCCTGGAGCTTCAGTTCGCCGAAGTCGCCCTGGACGAACTGGCCGAGCGGGTGGCCGACCGGTTCCGCCCGCAAACGGACAAGCACTTCATCGTGGTGGACTTCCCGCCGGATTTCCCCCTGGTCCATGGGGATCCCCGCCGGCTGGAGCAGGTGCTGGCCAACCTGGTGAGCAACGCCATCAAATACTCCCCCCATGGGGGGACCATCCGGATCTCCGGGCGGGCCACCCCGCGCGAGGTGATCGTCACCGTCACCGACGAAGGGATCGGGATCCCACCGGAGGAGCAGGAGCGCATCTTCGAGCGCTTCTACCGCGCCAGCGCGGCCCGAGCCCGCCAGACGCCGGGGACCGGCCTGGGCCTCTACTTGGCTCGGGCCATCGTCGAGGCCCACGGCGGCCGCATCTGGGTGGAAAGCGCGCCGGGCCGCGGCGCCGCCTTCAGCTTCGCGCTCCCCCGCCCACGCTCTTGATCTCCCTCCGCCCGCTTGAAAAGCACCCCCTGTCGCGATATAGATAGAATGAACAGAGAGCCCGCCGGGGCCGATGCCCCGGCATGACACGAAGGGAGTGCGCAGATGCCGTCGGTGGAAGCCCTGCTGGCCCATCTGAAGGACGAACAGACCCCTCTCTCCATCCCGCGCCTGTTCTGGCTTTCGGACCTGGACGACCGGGAGTTCGAACAGGTGGCCCGGACTTGGCTGACCCTCTCGCCGGCCCGGCGGCGGGCCATCATGAGCCACCTGGTCGATCTCAGCGAGGAGAACACGGAAGTCGACTTCGGCCGCGTCTTCCGCATGGCCCTGAGCGACCCCGACCCCGAGGTCCGGGCCTTGGCGATCGACGGGCTGTGGTATGAGGACTCCGATCTCCCGTTGCTGCGCCGCTTCTTCGAACTGTTCGAACAGGACCCCTCCCCGGAGGTCCGGGCGCGGGCGGCCATCGGTCTGGGCCGCTATCTCTACAACGCCTGCATCATGGAACGGATCCCCCTTTCCGCGGTGCAACCGGCCATCCAGGCCTTGCGCCAGGCCTTCTACAACCGGGAGGAGCCCCTGGAGGTACGGCGACGGGCCCTAGAGGCCCTGGGCAACACCCTGGAGCCCGACCTCCCCCGCATGATCGAGGAAGCCTACGCCGACCCGGACGAGCGGATGCGCGTCAGCGCCCTCTTTGCCATGGGGCGCACGGCAGAGAGCCGCTGGGCTCCCTACGTGATGGAGTCCCTGCGCAACCCCAGCCCCGCCGTGCGCTACGAGGCCGTGGTCGCCGCGGGGGAGATCGGGATCCGGGAGGCCGTCCCCATCCTGGAACGGCTGATCCAGGAGGGCGACGTCGAGATCCAGGAGGCGGCCATCTGGGCCCTGGGGGAGATCGGCGGGCCGCGGGCCCGCGAGATCCTGGAAGCCCTCGCCGAGGGGGAGGACGAGGACCTGGCCCAACTCGCTGAGGAGGCCCTTGAGGAACTCAACCTGATGGAGGGGGCCGGAGGCACGATGCCGTTGCTGGAACTGGACCTCGAGGCGGAGGAGGAAGAGGCCGAGGCGTGGCTGGCTTTCTGGGAGGGGAAAGCGGAGGACGAGGAGGCATGGGAAGAAGGAGAGGAGGAGCCGGGGGACGACGAGGAGGAGGGTCGCCGTCGGGGCCGCCGACGCTGAGGGCCGGGAGCGCCTCCCGTGTTCCTACGCCTGATCCCGCAGATCTTTTTCCACGACCTCACCCCCATCCTCATCGCCATCGCCGCCGGATGGTTTCTGGGAAAGCGCTGGAACGTCCCCCCACAGCCGCTGGCCCGGGCGTCGTTCTATGTGCTGAACCCCTCCCTGGTGTATATCTCCTTGTCCCGTTCGGACATCGGCGGGGCGGAACTGGTCCGTTTCCTCGGGTTCGCGGCCACCGTCCCCCTGACCGCGGGGATGCTGACCTTCCTCCTCAGCCGGGCCCTTCGGCTGTCCACCCTGGAGCGGACCGCGCTGATGCTGACGGCAATGTTCGTCAACGCGGGGAGTTACGGGCTGGGGGTCGTGCAGCGGGCCTTCGGGGAAGCCGCCATGGCCTGGGCGGTGCTCTTCTTCATGACCAACAACCTGCTCCTGAACACCGTGGGGCTGCTCCTCACCTTCCACGGGGGCGGCCGGGTTGGCTGGAGACAGGCCCTCTCCCTCCCAGCCCTCTACGCGGCCCTGGCGGCCGCCCTGGTGCGGCTCACCCGGTGGCATCCGCCGGAGCCCCTCGAGGCCGGCGTCGCCCTCCTCAGCCGGGGCGCTATCCCCCTCCTCTTGATGGTCCTGGGCCTGGAGCTCTCCCGCGCCCGCCTGGAGAACCGACGGGCGCTGATCGGCTTGGCCACGGCTTTGCGCCTGGCCGTGATGCCCGCCACGGCCGTCCTCCTCGCCCGCGCCTGGGGGCTGGAGGGCCCCGCCTGGCAGGCCGGGATTCTGGAAAGCGCCATGCCAGCCGCCATCTCCGGCGTGGTGATGGCCGTGGAGTTTGGGGTCTATCCCCACACCATCGCCGGCGTCATCCTCCTCTCCACGCTGCTGAGCCCGCTCACCTTAAGCCTGTGGATCGCTTGGCTGCGGGGGTGATCCGATGTCCCGGGGTCTCCTACGGGTGTGGTTGATCCTCCTCCTCCTCCCCCTGCCCGCCCCCTCCCGCGCGGGGGAGGAGGGCTTCACGGCCCGCGCCGACGCCGACTACACCTTCGGCCAACGCTTCCGCTTCACCCTCGAGGCCGAGAGCCCGGTCCCCCTCGTCGAGGCAGCGCTTTTCTACCGGTTCCCCGGGATGGAGGCTCCCCAGACCGCGCGGATCGCCCTGGACGGGCAAACCCGCATCCAGGTGACCTACGAGCGGGACCTCCGGCAGGACCCGCTGCCGCCTTTCGCGCCCCTCACCTTCTGGTGGGGCCTGCAAGACGCAGAGGGCCACTGGCGGTTCACGGAGCCCCAGACGATCCGGTATCAGGACAACCGGGTGGCCTGGAAGACCCTGGAGGAGGGCCCCCTCCGGCTGCATTGGCACGCTGGGGACCCCGGCCTGGCCCGCGCGGCCCTAGAACTGGCCCGCCAGAGCCTGGAGCGTATCGGCGGACCCCTGGGCTACACACCGGCGGAACCCATCGAACTGTTCTGGTATGGGGACCCGGAACTGGCCCGCGCCGCCTTCCGCCTGGCCGGCGTCGACCTGGAAGGGGAGGTCCGACCCCTCTGGCGGGCGGTGATCCTGCGCGCCTCCCCGGACGCCGCTGGCCTGGAGACGCTGCGGCGGGTGATTCCCCATGAACTCACCCATGTGATCCTGCGGGATCTGGCCGGTGGGCGCCCGCTGCCCGGCTGGCTGGAGGAAGGCTGGGCCCTCCTCAACGAGGGGACACCGGATCCGGATCTGGTCCGCGCGCTGCTAGAGCCCCGCTGGGAGGGGATCACCCTGAGCGGCCTGTGTGGGGACTTTCCCTCGGACCCCCTGCGGGCACGGCAGGCCGATGGGCTTGCGTGGGCGGTGGTCCGCTACATCCGGGATCGGGAGGGAATGGGCGGGCTGCGCCGGCTGCTGCAGGCCTACGCCGAGGAGCGCTCCTGCGAGAGCGGTGTCCGCCAGGTGCTTGGGCGCTCCCTCGCCCGGCTGGAAGCGGAAGCGGTGGCCGCCCTGCAACCCCGCCCGCCGCTGCCCGCCGCCCTGGAGGCCCTCGGCCCTTGGCTGGCCCTTTTCCTCCTGATGAGCCTGGGCCCCCTCTCCCTCCTCCTCCCCATCTCAGCGGCCCGCTCCGCTCCACCACGGAAGCGATAGGCCCCGTCGCCGCGCCCAACGCCACAGGGCCCGACGGGTGCTGGCGAAAACCAACGGCGAGGGGAGCCCATTGGGAGGGAAGAAGGCTGCCTCCAACGCGTCGTCCCCTGGGGCGAGCGTGCCCCCCACTGAGACGCCGTGGTAGGCGATGAACACCGCCGAGCCCCTCGGATCCATGGAGACGGCAAAGACGCCCAGCAGGCCACAGATCCGGACGATCAGCCCGGTCTCCTCCCGGCATTCCCGGATGGCAGCGGCCACCGGGCCCTCGTCGATCTCCACGAAGCCGGCCGGGAGGGCCCAGCCCCCCTTCCCCGGTTCATAGCGCCGGCGCACCAGCAACACCTGCCCCGCCTGCTCCACCACCACGCCCACAGCCACTTTGGGATCGTAGAAAACGATATAGCCGCAGGCCGGGCAAACCGGGCGCTCCCGCCCGAAGAGGAACTCATGGGTCAGCCGCGCACCACACTTCGGACAGAACCGGAACAGATCCCCCACCGATATCCTCACCGGCTCTCCGTAGCAGACACCGGCGCTGGGAACCGGAGGACAGGGCCTTCCAGGCAGAGGAGCCGCCCATCCCGCTCGCAGGAGCCGCACAGGCCGATGCCGCAGCGCATATAGGCCTCATAGCTCAACTGGGCAGGGATCCTCAAGGCGGCCGCCAGCGCCCTCAGGCTCTCCAGCATCCCCTCCGGCCCGCAGCCGTAAAGGACATCATAGGGCTCGGCCTCCAGCCGCCGCCGGGCGACCTCCGGGGCCTGCCCCCGCTCCCCCAGCGAGCCGTCCTCGGTGGCCACCACCACCCGCGCCCCCAGCGCCTGGAACCGCGCCGCATAGAGTACGTCCTCGGCTCGCCGGGCCGCGGTAATGGCGGTCACCGCCATCCCGCGGGCGATGGCCTCTCGGGCCAGAAAGGCCAGGGGGGCCACCCCGTATCCGCCACCGACCAGCAGCGCCCGCCGCCCTTCCAGGACGAACCCCTGCCCCAAAGGCCCCCGGATCCAAAGCCGGTCCCCTGGGGCCAGGGTGTGCAGGGCGGAGGAGAACGGGCCCACCCGGGCCACCGTCAGGGCCACCGGGTCGACCTCGGCCAGGCTGAAGGGCTTCTCCTCGAAGCCGGGAAGCCATGCCATCACAAACTGGCCCGGCCGGGCGTCCAGCCGGGCGTCCAAGATCAGCGTGCGCACCCGCGGGCTCTCCGTCACCACCTGCATCACCCGGGCCGCCCGCGGTGGGCCTCCGGCGGCCCAGGCCATTGTCTGCGTCCACCGCCCATCGATCCCCAGGGGCTCCATCGGACCCATCGCTCACGAGGGGCGCAGGATGGCTGGGGTGTTGGCCACCTGTTCGGCCAGCGCCCGGATCTCGGCGATCCGACCAGCCATGGCCTCCTGGCCGTCCTCCCGCATCCGGGCCTCCATTTGCTCCAGCCAGCGCAGGAACTCGGGCGTCAACAGCCGCCGGTTGCGCTCCAGGATCCGCCGGCGCGCTTCCTCCGAGGGGACGTTCAGCAGCGCGTTGAGCAGCCGCAACTCCGGCGGGAGGGTCTGCTGGAGCAGCGCCATGGCGATCTGACCCAACAGGTTCAAGGCCTGGGCCAGGGTCCGGTCGCCGGCCTCCAGGGCCGCTTCGATGTTCATCTGGAGCACGTCAAAGAAGATGTCATCGATCTCGGCGATCCGCTGGACCATCCGCTCCTGCAGTTCCCGCTCCGAGGGCACGGCCAGCAATTCGCGGATGAAGCGGGCCCGCTCCTCATACAGTTTGCGCACCTCCTGATCCACCGCCTCGCGGGCCTCCAGGATCTCCCTGCGCAGGGCGGCCAACCGCTCGGCCTCCTCCTTCCGGCCGGCGGCCTCCGCCTCCTCGATCCGACGGGTGAGGGTTTGGAAGAAGCGATAATCCAGAAAGCCCCGCCCCAGGGCCACCAGCGTTTGGCGCGTGGCGGCGTCCGGCGCCTCCAGAAGGGCCTCCAGCAAGGTCTCCGGCCCCGGCGAGCGGGTGAACTTCTCGATGATCTGCGTCCGTGCCCGCACCGTTTGCCCGTAAGGTGTGAGCTCCAGCAGCCGGTCCCGGAGGGCCGTGATGCGGGCGAACTCCTCGGGGGAGCCCTCTTGCTGGACAGAAGCCATGGCCTCCTGGAAGAGGCGGAAGAACTCCGCGTCGATCTTCCCTGCGTTCTCCCGGATCAACTCCTCGGCGTCCTCGATACGCCGCGCGTTGAGGAGGCGGTGGAGCAGGAGGGTCCGCTCCTCCATCGCCTTGAGATCCTCGTCGGTATAGCCGTCGGCCCGCAGGATGGCCTCGAGGAGGCTCTGGATGGAGAAGAACTCCTTCGGCTGCAACAGGTAGGCCTTCCGCTTTTCCCGCGGGAGCTGGCGCAGCACCGCGTCGGTGAGTTGCCCGACGATGCGCTGGCGGTCGGCCTCCTTGAGGTTGAGCTGCATGGGCACGAAAACGAAGGCCAGTTCCTTCTCCGGGTCGTGGTAAAGGAAGGGCGCGGCGAAGCTCACCCGGTTGCCGCAGTGGGGGCAGACGAAAGCGTTGAGGCGGCCGGCCAGAAGCAGCCGCTTCAGATGCGGTTCTTCCGAGACGTCGATGATCTGACGCACCGAGACCTGGACCGGCTGCCCGCAGAAGGGGCAGCGGATGACCGTCGGGGTGGGCGGGAACGGCATTCGTATCCCTCCTGATCGGGAAATCCTAAAAAGGCCCGTCGCCGGGATCGCCCTAAGTTTAATCCAGATCGCCCCGCTCTCCCAATCCCCTGCTCCGGAGGGATGGGGACGGACGCCCTCCGGATCGGCGGTGGGGCGTGGGCGGAGCCTCCCCCATTGACAAGGCCTTCCCCCATGGCTATCCTGGGGAAACCGGCCGGCGCGCGCC
>NZ_PSLG01000079.1:0-8924 GCF_040289485.1 Thermoflexus sp. | reverse complement strand
GGCGGGGGGCCGCGGCCGAGGGGAGCGCGGCCGCCGGCCCAGGGTCCGAGGCCTGAAACCCAACCGCGCCGGTCGGACGCCCCGAAGAGGCCTGGGCCAGGGATGGCCTGCAGGCCCCTTCGGGGGCCCGCTGAGGGCCCACCCCGCGCCTGCGGAGGCCTTTGCGGTAAAATGGCCCCTCGGGAGGATCTCGCGGAGGGAGCGCGATGGGCTTGCCGTGGCGGATCGCCATCGACGGGCCGGCCGCCTCGGGGAAGAGCACGCTGGGTCAGCGGCTGGCCGCCCACCTGGGCTATCTTTATGTCGACACCGGGGTGATGTATCGGGCGGTGACCTGGGCCGCGCTGCGCCGGGGGGTGCCCATCGCCGACGAGGCGGCCTTGACCGGTCTGGCGGAGACCCTAGATCTGGACATCGCGCCCCCGACGGTTCAGGACGGCCGTCTCTACACGGTGCGGGTGGATGGCGAGGATGTGACCTGGGATCTGCGGCGGCCCGAGGTGGACGCCGCCGTCTCTCAGGTCTCTGCCTACCCCGGCGTCCGCCGCGCCCTGACCCGCCGCCAGCGCCAGATCGGCCTGCGGGGGCGGGTGGTGATGGTGGGGCGGGATATCGGGACAGTGGTGCTGCCAGAGGCCGACCTGAAGATCTACCTGGATGCCCGCCTCGAGACGCGGGCGTGGCGCCGCTACCAGGAACTCCAGGCCCGCGGCGCGGACGTGCCCTTCGAGGCCGTCCTCGAGACGATGCGGCAGCGGGACGCCCTGGATCAGGGGCGGGAGGTGGCCCCGCTGCGCCCGGCCCCCGACGCGGTGGTGCTGGACACCACCGCTCTCGACATCGAAGGGGTCTTTCAGAAGGTCTTGGACCTCATCGCCGCCCGCTGCCGGGAGACGTCCCATGTGGCGGGTTGAGTTGCACGCCCACACCGTTTGTTCCCCCGATGCCCTGATCCCCCTGGAGCAGTTTCTGGAGGCCTGCCGGCGCCGCGGGCTGGACCGCGTGGCGGTGACCGATCACAACACGCTGGACGGAGCCCTGCGCCTGAAGGAGCGGGCGCCGGATTTCGTCATCGTGGGCGAGGAGATCCGGGCCCGGGAGGGGGAGGTGCTGGCGTTCTTCATCGAACGGGAGATCCCGCCGGGCCTTTCCCTGCTGGAAACCATCGAGCGGATCCGCGCCCAGGGCGGGGTGGCCGCCCTGCCGCACCCATGCGATCGGGCCCGGAGGTCCGCCGTCGGGCGGGCGGTAGCCGAGCAGGTCCTTCCCCTGGTGGACGCGGTGGAGGTGTTCAACGCCCGCTGCCTCTTCCCCGGCGACAACGCCTGCGCGGCGGCCCTGGCCGCCCGTTTCGGCAAGCCGGGCTTCTCCGGGAGCGACGCCCACATCCCCTGGGAACTCGGCCGGGCTCCCACCCGGATGCCGCCCTTCCAGGACGCGGCCGGCTTCCTCCAGGCCTTGGCCCAGGCCCAGCCCACCGCCCGCCACAGCCCCTTCTGGGTGCACTTGCTCTCCACCTGGGCGAAGAGACGCCAGGCCCGTCCCCGTGGATGACCGCTCAGGCTGGCCAGATCAGCCAGCCGGCCTCCGGATGGCGCTCCACCCGTAGCGGGATCTCGTAGGCGGCCTGGAGGAGGGCCGGCTGCAGCACCGCCTCCGGCGGGCCGAAGGCCAGGGACCGCCCGTTCTTGAGCAGCAGCAACTGATCGCAAAAGCGGGCGGCCAGGTGAAGATCGTGGACGGCCAGCACGCCGGCCATGCCCCGGGCGTGGATCAGGGAGCGGAGAAGGCGCAGCAGCCGGACCTGATAGTGCAGATCCAGGTGGGCGAAGGCCTCGTCGAGCAGCAAGATGCGGGGGGTCTGGGCCAGGGCGCGGGCGAGGAGCAGGCGCTGGCGCTCTCCCCCGGAGAGGGTTCCCACCCGCCGCCCCGCCAGCGGCCCGGTCTCGGTGTGGGCCATGGCCTCCGCGATGGCCGCCCGATCGCGGGCCGAGAGGCCCCCCAGCCAGGGAAGATAAGGGGTGCGGCCGAGGGCTACCACCTCCTCGCCGGTGAACGCCTCCGGGATCCCGGTGCTCTGGGGGACTACCGCGATCCACCGCGCCCGCCGTTCCGGCGGGAGCCGGTGCAGGGGGATCTCCTCCCAGAAGATGGCGCCGGCCTGCGCGGGCGCCACCCCGCTGAGGGCCCGGAGCACCGTCGTCTTCCCAGCCCCGTTGGGGCCGATCAGGCCCAGGGCCTGCCCCGGGGGGACCGTGAAGCTCAGCCCCTGCACGGCGATGCGATCGCCGTAGGCCACCCACAACCCCTCCACCCGCAACATCCCCTACCTCCCACGCCGGGCGCTCCCCTCTATTGTAACCGGCGGCCGTCCCATGTTAAAGGCTTCCTGGAGCACCTTGACGGGGCCCGGCGATCATGCTATCATAAGGGCCCGTCATCCCAAGATCTGGCGGATGAGAAAATCATACACCCTATATCTGGGGGTCTCCGGGCGTGCGCTGCCCCTTTTGTGGGGGGTTGGAGACGCGGGTGATCGACACCACCCCGGAAGCGGACCGGCAGGGGGTGCGGCGGCGGCGGGAGTGCACCCATTGTCAGCGGCGTTTCACCACCATCGAGCGGCCGATCCATCTCACCCCCATGGTCATCAAGCGGGATGGGCGTCGGGAGCCGTTCGATCGGGAGAAGCTGCTGCGGGGGATCCAAATCGCCTGCGCCAAGCGGCCGATCCCGGCTGCGGCCCTGGAGCGCCTGGTGGAGCGCATCGAGGCCCGGCTGCAGGCCCTGGGGAAGCCAGAGATCCCGAGCCGCCAGATCGGGGATCTGGTCATCGCCGGCCTCAAGGAACTGGATGAGATCGCCTACATCCGCTACGCCATCGTCTATCTGGGGTTGAGCGACCTGGAGAGCATCCGACAGGAGATCGACAATCTCCTGCAGGCCCGTGCCCGGGAGGGAGGCCCCTCCGTCGGAGAGGGTTGAGCCCGCGTCCGGCGCATCATCCCCCCGGGCTTCCGGCCAACGCCGCATGTCGGCCGGAGGACTCCCGGGAACGTCCCACATCCGGTTCGATCCGCTCGCCCCAATGCCGTCACCGGAGACGCCATATGTTTGGATCTCTGGGCTTTGGACCGCCAGATCTGGAGGTCCCTGTTCTGCGCGCTTCGGGTGGGTTCGGAAACCTGTCCTGAGGAGGGCGCCATGACGACGCGGTGGGAGATCCGGGTGGATGAAGCGCATCCCGAGGACGAGATCCCCTTGACGGAGAACGGCCGCCTCGTCCTGGAGCGGCGATATCTGCGCAAGGGGCCGGACGGCCGGCCGGTGGAGACCATCCCGGAGATGTTCCGCCGGGTGGCCCGGGCCGTCGCCGAGGCGGAGAAGGAACTCGGCGGGGACCCGGGGCTCTGGGAGGAGCGCTTTTACCGCCTGCTCACCTCCCTGCGTTTCCTGCCCAACTCCCCCACCTTCACCGGGGCCGGCACTCCGTTGGGGCAACTGGCGGCGTGTTTCGTCCTCCCCCTGGAAGATGACATGGGCAAGATCCCCGGCGGCATCTTCCAGACCCTGCGGGACGCCGCCCTGATCCAGCAGACCGGCGGCGGCAACGGCTTCTCCTTCTCCCGGCTCCGCCCCAAGAACGCAGTGGTCTTCTCCTCGATGGGCCGGGCCACCGGCCCGGTGGGCTTCCTGCGGGTCTATGATCGGGCCTTCGGGGAGATCGCCCAGGGGGGGACGCGGCGGGGCGCCAACATGGCGGTCCTGCGGGTGGATCATCCGGACATCGAGGAGTTCATCACCTGCAAGACGGACGAGAACGCCATCACCAACTTCAACATCTCGGTGGGCATCACCGACGCCTTCATGCGGGCGGTGGAGAACGATGAGGAATGGGCGCTCCGTTTCCCCGACGTGCTGCACCCGGCCTACCGGAACTTCCGCGGCACCCTGGAGGACGCCGAGCGCGCCGGCATCCCCATCCAGGTCTACAAGCGGGTGCGGGCGCGGGATCTCTTCCGCAAGATCGCGGCCCAGGCCCACCACAACGGCGAGCCCGGCGTCCTTTTCCTGGACACCGCCAACCGGTCCAACCCGGTGCCCCATCTCTACGCGTTGGAGGCGACCAACCCGTGCGGCGAGCAGTGGCTGGGGCCGTATGAGAACTGCTGTCTGGGCTCGGTGAACCTGGCCCGCCACGTGAAATACACCAACGGCCGGGCGGAGGTGGATTGGGAGAAATTGCAGGAGACGGTGGAGTGGGCCACCCGCTTCCTGGACGATGTGGTCCAGGTCAACCAGTATGTGCCGGCCGTGCCCCAGTTGAAGGAGTCCGCCTTCCGCACCCGTCGCATCGGTCTGGGCTTTATGGGCCTGGCCGACCTGATGTATCACCTGCGGATCCGCTACGGCTCCGAGGAGGGCCAGGAGTTCGCCGCCCAGATCGCCGAGTTCATCCGTTATCACGCCATGCGGACCAGCATCGAACTGGCCAAGGTTCGCGGCCCCTTCCCGGCCATCCGGGGCAGCATCTACGATCCGGAGGATCTCCGATGGGAGCCCCCGCGGCCCCTTAAACCCTACACTCGGGACTGGGGCCGGCCGCCCCTGGACTGGGGGGCCATCGTCGAGGGGATCCGCCGCCATGGCATCCGCAACGCCGCCCAGACCACGGTGGCCCCCACCGGCACCCTCTCCACTGTGGCCGGCTGCGAGGGATACGGTTGCGAGCCGGTCTTCGCCCTCGCTTACATCCGCTACGTCCACGAAGCGGACGGGCGCTTGGAACTGCGCTACGTCAGCCCGCTTTTCATGCGCGCCCTCAAGGAGGCCGGCCTGGACGAGGCGGCCCGCGCCCGGATCGTGGAGGAGGTCCTGCGCAAGGGCACGTGCCAGCACATCCAGGAACTGCCGGACTGGATCCGCCACACCTTCGTCGTCGCCCAGGACCTCACCCCCGAGGAGCACGTGTGGATGCAGGCGAGCATCCAGGCCTTCATCGACAACAGCATCTCCAAGACCATCAACTTCCCCGCCACCGCCACAGTCGAGGACGTCGAGCGCGCCTACCTGCTGGCCTGGAGGCTGGGGGGCAAGGGGTTGACGGTGTATGTGGCCGGCTCCCGGGAGAAGGAGGTGCTGGAGACCTTGGAGACCAAAGAGAAGAAAGAAAAGAAGGAGGCCGCTGTGGTCCCTGCGCAGCCGGCGTTGCCCCAGCCCCTCGGGCCCACGGTGCGGCCCCGCCCCCAGAAACTGGCCGGGGTCACCTATCGGATCGCCACGCCGGTGGGGACGGCCTTCATCACCCTGAACGAGAACGGGGAGGGCCAGCCCTTCGAGGTGTTCCTCAACGTGGGGAAGGCGGGCTCGGATATCGCGGCGGTGGCGGAGGCCATCGGGCGCCTGATCTCGCTGTTGTTGCGCCTGCCCTCCCCGGTGCCGCCCGCCGAGCGGCTGCGCCAGGTGGTGGATCAGCTCCACGGCATCGGCGGGGGGCGCGCCCTGGGCTTCGGGCCGGATCGCGTGCGCAGCCTGCCCGACGGCATCGCCCGGGTGTTGGCGGAATATCTGGCCGAGCGGGGCTGGGAGGCGCCTGCACCCCCCGCGGCCGCCGTCCAGCCGGCCCTCCCGCTCCCGGAGGCCGCCGAGGGGGAGGCCGACCGCTTGGGGCCGGTGGGCGATCTCTGCCCGCAGTGCGGGGAGGCAACCCTCCTGGAGCAGGAGGGGTGCCGCACCTGTTACAACTGCGGCTACAGCGAGTGCTGAACCCAGGGGCGCAATGCCGCGGCGCCGGAGGAGGTTTTGCAAACATCCTCGGCGTCGTTTGACAGCCTCTCGGCTTGTTGCTATAATCTGTCATCGCGTCTGCCCAGCGGGACCTTCTCCCAGGCCCTCTTCCCGCGCGGGCCGGGCGGGTCCTGTTCCGTCGGGGCGCCGCGCGGGCGAGGTCGTCGCAGTGTCGATGCGTCCCGAGGCGGTTTCCCCCACGGCAGATGCGTGTCCGCCCAGGCCAGCGGGCGGCTGAGGCCGAAACAGCCTCCGATTGAGGAAGGAGACCGATGCGACGGGCACGTGCGCCGAAACGTGAGATCGCTCCGGACATCCGTTACAACAGCGTCCTGGTCGCCAAGCTCATCAACAAGGTGATGATGAACGGCAAGAAGAGCCTGGCGATGCGCATCGTCTACGGCGCCTTCGATCTGGTTGAGCGCCGCACCGGGCGGCCGGCCATGGAGATCTTTGAGAAAGCCCTGGCCAACACCAAGCCGCTGTTGGAGGTCCGCCCGCGGCGCGTGGGCGGGGCCACCTATCAGATCCCGCTGGAGGTGCCGCCGGATCGCCAGGTCAGCCTGGCTTTGCGCTGGATCGTCAACGCGGCCCGTGAGCGTCCCGGCAAGTCCATGATCGAGAAACTCGCCGCCGAACTCATCGATGCGGCCAACGGGACGGGGGCGGCGGTGAAAAAGCGGGAAGACACCCATCGCATGGCCGAGGCCAACCGGGCCTTCGCCCATTATCGGTGGTGAGCCGGGGGCGCGTCGGGCGGCAGCCGGGCGCGCGGACCCCTGCGCGGCAGGCGCGACGGCAGAGGGCCGTGACCCTGCCGCTGGACAACCGGGGGATCTCCCGCTGGCGCAGGACGGGCCCGCGTGGGGCGCGCGGGAAGCGGAGGCCCCTGCCCTGGGGGGCAACGGGGGCACCAGGGATCTTATCCGGATCGTTGCGGAGGGAGCGAGAGGGAGATGCCGCGCGAAGTTCCGATCGAGAAAATCCGAAACATTGGGATCATCGCCCACATCGATGCCGGGAAGACAACGACAACCGAGCGCGTCCTGTTCTACACCGGCAAGACCTACAAGCTGGGCTCCGTGGACGAGGGGACCACCGTCACGGATTACATGGAGCTGGAGCGCGAGCGGGGGATCACCATCACCGCTGCGACCGTTGCCTGTTACTGGCGGGAGCACCAGATCAACATCATCGACACCCCCGGGCACATCGACTTCACTGCTGAGGTCCAACGGAGCCTGCGTGTGCTGGACGGGGGTGTCGTCGTTTTCGACGCCGTCCACGGGGTGGAACCCCAATCGGAGACCGTCTGGCGCCAGGCGGATCGCTACGGGGTGCCACGGATCTGCTTTGTGAACAAGATGGATCGGGTGGGGGCGGACTTCTGGAACACCATCCAGATGATCCGCGAGCGCTTGGGGGCGAACCCCGTCCCCCTTCAGATCCCGATCGGGTCCGAGGCCGACTTCCGAGGGGTGGTGGATCTGCTGGAGATGCGGGCCATCTACTGGGTGGACGACCTGGGAACCCAGATGGCCTTCGAACCGATCCCTCCGGACCTGGAGGAGGAGGCCCGGCGGGTCCGGGAGGAACTGGTCGAGCGGATCGCCGAGACCGACGACACGTTGACGCTGAAATATCTGGAGGGGGAGCCGATCGCCGTCGAGGAGCTCCGGGCGGCCCTCCGCCGGGCCACCATCGCGGGGAGGCTGGTCCCTGTGCTGTGCGGCTCGGCCCTGCGCAACAGGGGGACCCAGCCGTTGCTGGATGCGATCGTGGACTACCTCCCCTCGCCGGTGGATATCCCCCCGGTGAAGGGGGTGAACCCGATCACCGGCCAGGAGGAGACCCGCCCGGCCTCGGACGATGCACCCCTGGCGGCTCTGGTCTTCAAGGTGGTCAGCGATCCTTACGTCGGGCGCCTGGTGTATTTCCGGGTGTATTCAGGGAAGATCACCGCCGGTCAGCAGATCACCAACTCGACCCGCGGGAACAAGCGCGAACGGGTGGGGCGTGTCCTCCGGATGCACGCCGACCGCCGGGAGGAGATCAAAGAGGTCTACGCAGGAGACATCGCCGCCACCCTGGGGTTGAAGGACACCTTCACCGGTGACACCCTCTGCGATCCGGAGGCCCCCATCGTCTTGGAGAGCATCACCTTCCCCGAGCCAGTGGTCTCGGTGGCCATCGAGCCCAAGACCATAGCCGACCAGGACCGCCTGAGCGAGGCCCTGCGCAAGCTGTCCGAGGAGGATCCCACCTTCCGGGTGCGCACGGATCCGGAGACCGGCCAGACCATCATCTCGGGGATGGGCGAGTTGCACCTGGAGGTCCTGATCGAGCGGATGAAGCGGGAGTTCCGGGTGCAGGCCAACGTCGGGCGCCCCCGGGTGGCCTACCGGGAGACCTTCACCCGGCCGGTCAAGGGGGCGGAGGGGCGCTTCGTGCGCCAGACGGGGGGCCGGGGTCAGTATGGACACGTCATCATCGACTTCGAGCCCCTGGAGCGGGGCAAGGGCTTTGAGTTCATCGACGCCACGGTGGGTGGCGTCATCCCGAAGGAGTTCATCCCGGCCATCGAGAAGGGCCTCATCGAGGCCATGGAGGCTGGGGTGTTGGCCGGCTACCCGCTGACCGACATCCGGGCTATCTTGGTCGGCGGTTCTTACCACGAGGTGGACTCCTCGGAGATGGCCTTCAAGGTGGCGGCCTCCCTGGCCTTGCGGAACGCTGCCGAGCGGGCTGCCCCGGTGCTGCTGGAGCCCATCATGCGGGTGGAGGTGATCGTGCCCGAGGCCTACACCGGGGATGTGGTGGGGGATCTCTCCTCCCGCCGCGCCCAGATCCAAGGCATTGAGAACCGGGGGAAGGGAATTCAGGCCATCCGGGCCTTGGTGCCCCTCGCGGAGATGTTCGGATACGCCACCACCCTGCGCTCCATCACCCAGGGCCGGGGGACCTTCTCGATGGAGTTCGATCACTACGCGGAGGTACCGCCCCATCTGGCGGAAGGCATCGTCCGCGCTGGCGCGAAGAAGCCCGTGGGGCGTTGACCCAAGCCCGTCGAAAAAACTCTGCTCAGGAGGGGAGCGATGGGGAAGGCGATGTTTGTGCGGGCGAAGCCGCATGTGAAT
>NZ_PSLG01000008.1:60024-60658 GCF_040289485.1 Thermoflexus sp. | reverse complement strand
GAGTTCCCCGGGAAGGGACGCCTGTGGAGATCCCTCGGGCGGCGGAACGGCGAAGCGCCGGTCTACGCGCCACGGGTCGAGGAAGCCGGAAGGGGCCGGTCATCCGTTTCGCCGCGCAAGGTGAAAGGGATGACGATGCGCCACGGAACGGTAAACCGATCCTGGAAGAAAACGATAGCACGGGATGCAGGGGACGACAACAAATCGGCCCCGACCGGGCTTAGCGGCTCAGGAGGGCCGCGGCCAGGGCCCCGGCCAGGGCGGCGAGGGCGTTGACGACATCGTTGTTGACCCACGGCCACCCCCGGCGCAGGCGGGCGGGCCGCCCGCAGCGGTGCACCGGGCGCTCGGTCTCCTTCTCGCACGCTGCGCACCAATACACCCCCTGGACGATCGCCCCCAGCAGGCTGTCGAAGAGGGCTCCCAGGAAGCCCGCCAGCCCGACCGTGGCGATCCGGGCCGGCGGCCCCCCCACCGGCGAGAGGACCCAGGCCCAGGTCCCCAAGGCCAGGGCGCCCAGGGCCGCGGCCAGGGTCCCCACCGGGGAGATGGCCCCCGAGGTGCCCGGGGGAACCCGGGCGCCATCCCAGAGGCGGCGTGGAGGGCGAGGGCTGAGCATCCACACCTCCGTCGC
>NZ_PSLG01000008.1:20308-59942 GCF_040289485.1 Thermoflexus sp. | reverse complement strand
TGCGCCCAAGCCGCCGCCAGCAGGGCGGCGATCCCGCCGTTGGCCAGGGCCTGCCCGAGATCTCTTCCTTCGCCCTGGGCGAAGTCGACGGCTGCAGCGGTCTTCCTGCCCGATCGGTGGCGAGTCAGGGCGGAAGCCGAGAAAAAAAAGGCGAGGAGGAGGAAGGCCCAGGGCCAGCCCCCGAAGCCGAAGACGGCTGTCCCGATCAGGACCGCCCCCAGCCAGCCGCTTCGGGTGAGGGCCCCCAGTCGGTAACCCGCCCAGCCGATCCCGCCGCTGAGGAGCAGCCCGAGCAGCACCCGGAGAATCATCCAGCCTCACCCCTCTTCCAGGGGGAGAAGCCACGCACGGACGGCCCCGGTGTTCAGGTCCACCTGTTCGTAACGGACCTCGCCAGGCCGGAGATGGAGGAGGCCGGCGGTGGGCCCGATCTGGATGTAATAGTCGGGCGCGACGGGCCCCGGGTTAACCAGCCAGACGCCGTCCACCTGGACCAGATGGGGGCGATGGGTGTGGCCGGAGACGATCAGGTGGACCGGCTCGGTGAAGGCGGACCGGGCGTAACGGAGGTAGCGCAGCGGCTCCGGCCCGACGGCCTGCTCACGAAGTTTGTCCCGCAGGTAGGCCGGCCAGCCGCCGTGGCCGTGGACGAGGCCAATGCGCACGCCGTTGACCTCCACGATCTCCCGCGAGGGCAGCCGCAGGCCCACGTCGGCGTTCCCCTTCACCGCCACCACTGGCGCCAGCCGGGCCAGTTCCTCCAAGACCGGCCAGCGGTTGAGGTCGCCTGCGTGGAGGATCAATGCCACCCCTCGGAAGAGATCGGCCACTGTGGGGGGCAGCCACGGCAGCCGCTGGGGGACGTGGGTGTCGGCGATCAGCCCCACCGTCTGCACCCGCATCGTTTCCTCCGTTCAGATGGTGGAGGAGAGGACCTGGAGGGCTGGGGCGGCTTCTTCGATGGTCCGGGCGATGGCCTGCACCCCTTGCCGGAGGGCCAGGGTGGGTCGTGGGCTGCCGATCTCCGCCGGCTTCAGGATCCAGAGCCCTGGCCCATGAGGCTGGAACCGCAGGGCCACCCGCTCCACCCACAGGCCCTCCGCCATCAGCAGCTCGATCAGCAGCCCGGCCCCCTCCACCGGCCGGTAGAGGGCGACCACGCGCCAGATCGCCTCGCCGTCCTGCCACAGGCGCCCGCGCAGGGCCTCCTCGATCTTCGGTAGGTCCGGATCTCCTTTCCAGATCCGATGCGGCATCGTCCCCTCCGGGGTCCACATACGGGGCAGCGGCGGCGGCGGGACGGGGCCGATGCGCTCCCAGACGAAATAGAAGCACGCCCGGCCGGCCACCTGGGCCTTCCGCTCGTAGCGGGTGGGCTCCCGGTCCGGCAGCGCGGGCACCCACGCCGTTTCGAAGCGGCTATGCAGGCCCGGCGTCCCAGCCAGGGCCTCCGCGATCCAGCCGGCGTAATCGGGATCGTCGGTGGCGATGGTCACGGCCCCTCCGGGCCGGAGGCGGTGGGCGGCCAGGTGGAGGAACGCCGGGGTGAGCAGGCGGCGGTGGTGATGGCGGGCCTTGGGCCATGGATCTGGGAAATTGATGTGAAGGCCCGCGATGGAATCCGGCGGGAACAGGACCGCCAGGGCTGCGAAGGCCTCCCCCAGCACCAGCCGCACGTGGCTCAGCCCCTCCCGGCGCAGCCGCCGCAGGGCCCAGCGGGTGGGCTCCAGGGCCCGCTCCACCCCCACCAGGTTGGCCTCCGGGAGCCGGCGGGCGAGGGCGGCCAGGAAGGCCCCGTCGCCGAACCCCAGCTCCACATGGAGCGGGCCCTCCCGGCCGAAACACGCCGCCCAGTCCACCGGCCACGGGAGATGGCGCAGTTCCAGCAGCCATTGGGGATCCCCCAGTCGGAACCGCGGAGGGATCCCGTCCCCCTGGGCGCCTTCGTGGGCGGGCATCATAGGTATCCACCTCCGCTCCAGGCGGATTATGGTCCATTTCGCAGGATCCGGCGAAGGGCGCCCGCCGGAACCGTTGACGGGGATAGAATGGGTCCTGTAACCCTTCTCAGTCGGGGATGGCATGGATGGGGCGACGCGGACGGCGGGGCGCCTGGGGATGATCCTCCTGCTGGCGTTCGGATGCCGCTCGGCCTCTGAAGCGCGGTATGTTGCCGATTTCGAGACGGGCGCACCCGGGTGGTCGTTGCCACGGGACGAGCGGTTGACCGCCCGGGTGGCGGACGGACGGCTGGTCATGGACCTGAAGGCGCCGCAAACGGTGGGATGGGCCCTGGCCCCCTTCGCCTTTCAGGAGGGGGAAGTGGCGGTGGAGGCGACCCTTCTGGAGGGGTCCCGGTCGACGGATTACGGGCTGATCGTCCTGGCGCAAGGAAGCGCCTTCTACCGATTCGCCGTCAGCGCCGACGGGTTCTACGCGGTGTTTGCCCATCAGGGGGACAGGTGGCGGGTCCTGGTGGACTGGACGCCCCATGGGGCTGTCCGCACCGGGCGGACCACCAATCATCTACGGGTCCGCTGCGAGGGGGCGCAGATGCAGTTCTGGATCAACGGCGTGCTCGCGACCGCCGTCCCTCGGGAGGCCTTCGAAGGCGGCGGCCGGGTGGGCGTGAGCGTTGGGACCATGGCCCGGGGAGGGGCCCGGGTGGGGTTCACCCGCTTCGTGGCCGTGCGGGCGCGCTGACCGCCGGTCCGGCAGGGCGTCACCGGATGGCGCGTTCGGTCTCGGTGTCGAACAGGTGCATACGGTCCATATCGAAGAGGACCATCACCGTGTTCCCCACCAGGGCGCGGCTTCGCGGATCCACTCGCGCCACGAACAACTGGCGGTCCGCCACGAGGTGCAGATGGACCTCGCTGCCCATCAGTTCCCGCACGTCCACCCGCGCCTGGACCTGGGCGGGATGGTTCAGGGGTGGGGCGAACTCCGGGTCGTAGATGTGCTCGGGGCGCAGGCCGAAGATCACCCGCCGCCCCACATAGGGTCGGTAGACCGGAGCCCGGTCCGGGGGCACCGGGACGCGGAAAGCTCCTGTGTCCACCCACAGCGTATCGCCCTCCAGGACCAGCCGCGATTCGAAGAAGTTCATCGGCGGCGAACCGATGAAGCCGGCCACGAAAAGGTTGTCCGGCCGCTCATACAGGTTCTGGGGCGTGTCCACCTGCTGAAGCACCCCATCCTTCATCACGGCGATGCGGGTGCCCATGGTCATCGCTTCCACCTGGTCGTGGGTCACGTAGACGAACGTGGTCCCCAGTCGCTGGTGCAGTTTGATCAGCTCCGCCCGCGTCTGCACCCGCAGTTTGGCGTCCAGGTTGGAGAGGGGCTCGTCGAAGAGGAAGACGGCGGGGTCGCGCACGATGGCCCGGGCCACTGCCACGCGCTGCCGCTGGCCGCCCGAGAGCTGGCGCGGCTTGCGGTCCAGCAGATGCTCGATCTCCAGCATGCGGGCGGCCTCGCGCACCCGCCGCTCGATCTCCGGCTTGGGGACCTTTCGCATGCGCAGGCCGAAGGCGATGTTATCGTAGACGTTCATGTGGGGGTAGAGGGCGTAGGACTGGAAGACCATGGCGATGTTGCGGTCCTTGGGGGGGATCTCGGTGACGTCCCGGTCCCCAATGTAGATGCGCCCTCGGGTGACCTCTTCCAGGCCGGCCAACAAGCGCAGGGTGGTGGTCTTGCCGCATCCGGAGGGGCCCACCAGCACCAGGAACTCCCCGTCCGGGATGTAAAGGGTCAGATCCTTCACCGCCACCACGTTCCCGAACTGTTTGGTCACGTTCTCGAAGGCCACGCTCGCCATCTCCCTTCCCTCCGTCTGCGCCAGCGCGCCGATTTGGATCTATTATAAAGAGGACGGAAGGCCGAGGGCAACTGGAGGGAAGGGCGGCGGGGCCTTGCTGGCCGGTTTGCGGGGATGGCCCCTGGGTTCCATAATCGAGGAGAACGGCGTTCGGGCGGGATGCGTCGGAGTTCATCGAGGGAAAAGGAGGCCTTCCATGCGGCTGGCGCAGCGCATGTCCCGGCTGGGGACGGAGACGGCCTTCGAGGTGCTGGCCCGGGCGAAGGCCCTGGAGGCCCAGGGCCGAGAGATCATCCACCTGGAGATCGGGGAGCCCGATTTCGACACCCCGGCCTACATCAAGGCGGCGGCGGTGCGGGCGCTGGAAGAGGGCTACACCCATTACACCCCGGCCGCCGGCATCCCGGCCCTCCGCCAGGCCATCGCCGACTACATCCGCCGCACCCGGGGGATCCCCGTCGGGCCGGAGAACGTGGTGGTGGTGCCCGGGGGCAAGCCCATCATGTTCTTCGCCATCCTGGCCCTGGTGGAAGAGGGGGACGAGGTGATTTACCCCAACCCCGGCTTCCCCATCTACGAGTCCATGATCCGCTTCGTGGGGGCGCGGCCGGTGCCGTTGCGGCTGCGGATGGAGAACGAGTTCCGGGTGGACGTGGAGGAACTGGCCGCGTTGATCACGCCGCGGACCCGCATGCTGATCCTCAACTCCCCGGCCAACCCGACCGGCGGGGTGCTGACCCGGGAGGACCTGGCGGCCATCGCTGAGCTGTGCCTGCGGCACGACCTGGTAGTGCTCTCGGACGAGATCTACAGCCGCATCCTCTACGAAGGGGAGCACATCAGCATCGCCAGTTTCCCCGGGATGCTGGAGCGGACCATCATCCTGGACGGGTTCAGCAAGACCTACGCGATGACGGGGTGGCGGCTGGGGTATGGGGTGATGCCCGAGCCCCTGGCCGAGGCGGTGACCCGGCTGATGATCAACTCCAACTCGTGCACGGCGGCCTTCACCCAGATGGCGGGCATCGCCGCCCTCACCGGCCCTCAGGACGATGTGGACCGCATGGTGGCGGCCTTCCGGGAGCGGCGGGAAGTGATCGTGGAGGGCCTCAACCGCATCCCCGGGTTCCGCTGCCTCAAGCCCAAGGGGGCGTTCTACGCCTTCCCCAACATCGAGGGGACGGGGATGTCCTCCCGGCAACTGGCCGCGTATCTGCTGGAAGAGGCGGGGGTGGCTGTGCTGTCGGGGACAGCCTTCGGGGAATACGGCGAGGGCTTCCTGCGGCTCTCCTTCGCCAACTCCGTGGAGAACATCCGGAGGGCCCTGGAGCGGATCGAGACCGCTGTCCGCCGCCTGCCCGTGCGGGCGGCGGCCCGGTGAGAGCCCTGGCCGCGCGGAGGGCGCTATCGGGGCATGCGTTCGAACAGCAGGGCCAGCAGGGCCCGGCGCTCCTCCGGGGTCATCGGACGGGGGCGGGCGTAATCTTCGAGGAAGGCCGTCTGCAGGACCACCCCCAGGTAGCGCCCCTCGTAGAAGACATGCCGATCCACGAACGTCTGCCGCACGCCGATGGGGTCCACCTGGTCGAAGAAGAGGTTCCCCAGCCCGTAGTGGATGAACCACCCCGGCCCCACCTCGAACGTCTGGGCGTGGTGCCCCTGGCTGCCGCTGACGATGACCGCCCCCAGATCCCGCCAGCGGCGGAAGTCCTGGATCTGCTGGGGCGTCGGCTCATAAGCGTAAAACTCCCAATATTGCAGGGTGACGATGGGCAGCCAGCCGGTCTCCCGCAGGCGGCGGACGGTTTCCTCGAGGCGGGGATCGCAAGGGGCCGCGCCGGGCTCCGCGGGGGTGGCCCAGACGTAATCCGGCCCCACCGGGTTGCACCCGACGAAGGCGAGACGGTTGCCGTTGTGCACCAGTCGGAGGGGCGCCAGGGCCTCCGCCAGATCCCGCCCCCCGCCGTAATACTGGATCCCCATGCGCCGGTAGAGGTCCAGGGTGAAGCGCAGGGGGTCCTTCCCGTAGTCCGCCAGATGGTTCCCCGTCAGTTCCACGATGTCCGTCCCGATGTAGCGCAGCAACTCGGCATAGCGGGGGCTGCTGCAGAAGACCACGCCGCTGCGCGGCTGGGGGGGCGGGCAGCCTTCCCAGAAGGAGACCTCGTTGCTGATGTGGGTGAGGTCGGCGCTCCGCAGCCACGGCGCGATGTCCCGCGCTGGGAAGAGCACTCCATACCGCTCCATCTGGACAGCCGTCCCACGGACCAGGGCGGTCACGCCGGTCATCGCCAGGAGGGTCATCCGGTCCTCGTCGCGGTTGGTCAGCCCACCGGCCGCCTGCCGGAAGGCCGCCACGGGGAAAGCCGGCGGCGCCTCCTCCAGCCCCAACCCGACGGCGAGGGGGTAGCGTTCCAGATCCAGCCCCCGTTCCATCGGGGACATGCCGTCCACCGCGATGACCTTCAGCCGGGGCTCCAGACGATGAAAGGGCACGAGGGCCCATCCGGCCCCGGCCGCCCCCAAGCGGTCCACCAGCTCGTCTTCTGAGACCGGGATCACGGAGGCCGGGTCCGGCGGCCCCCAGCGAGCAGCGAACAGGGCGATGGTTTCCGGCGACGCCCAGATCGCCCCGGGCAGCCCCCCCTGCCCCCGCCAGCGGGCCTGCAGGTCCGTGAAGGCGACCGCGTCGACGAGGGTGGAGAAGGGGGCGGCCAGGGCGTAGACCCAGACGCCGATCCGGAGGGGGGCGGTGAGGGGAACCGGGCCCAGGGAAAGCCCCTCGCCCCCATCGAGGGCCCACCGACGGTCTCCGACAAGCCGCTCCCGGAGGGCCTGCCGGACCTCGGCGGGGAGCGCGGGATGGAGGCGCAGGGGCCAAGTCGCCGGCGTCGGGGTGGGGGGTGGGGTGGGCGTAGGCGCCGGGGTCGGAGTGCCCTGCGTCCCGGGAGCCGCGCAGGCGACCGCCAGCAGGGCCCCGATCCCGACCCTCCAAACCCGCCGCCTGAACGCCACGGCGCACCTCTTTCCGCGCAGGATCTTCCCTTGAGTTTAACACGACCATGGGCTTCCCCAGCCTACCCATCGGACGGCCTGGCGGCTTGGGGGCGGATGGGACCTGATATACAATGCGCCTGCAGCCTCCTCATCGGAGAGCGTTGCATTCTCAAAGGAGGAAAAAGCCCGCATGCGCAGAATCGGGGGATGGGCGCTCAGTGGGGGGATCCTCGTGGTCCTGGTCGGCCTGGCCCTCTCCGGCCCGGGCGGGGCCGGGCGGCCGGCGTGGGCCCAGGCGCAGATAACCGCTACGCCGCGCCCCGACGGCTCGATCGTCCACACGGTCCAGGAGGGGGATACGCTCTTCGGCCTGGCCCTTCTGTATGGAGTTTCGGTGGATCGAATCCGGACCCTCAATGGCCTGGAGTCGGACCTGCTGCGGATCGGTCAGGAACTCCTGATCGTTCCCGCCCAGGCCACCCCCGCCCCGCCGACGCCGACACCTACGGCGGAGCGGACGCCCGGGGCCCTCTGCACGGGGGTCTTCGAGGATCGCAACGGGAACGACGCCCGGGAGGAAGGGGAGCCGTGGATCGCTGGGGTCCCTATCGCCGTGATCACCGGCCGCGGGCTGAAGGAGGCGCTGGTCTCCGAGGCCGGGCAGCCGATCTGCGTAGACCACCTGGAGCCCGGCTACTATGTGCTGGCCATGGAGGTCCCGTCCGGCTATCGGGCCACTGGCCCGACCCGACGGGAGGCCTGGCTGCCGTGGGGCGGCCGGAGCCAGCACCTGTTCGGCCTGCAGCCCGCGGCGCCGGTCTCCTCCGCGCCGACGCCCACCCGGCCGCTGCCGTCGGCCAGGACGGGTCCGGATTGGTCCCGGATCGGGGAGGCGTTGATGCTGGCCGGGGGGTTCCTGGGTTTGCTGGTGGTGGGGGTTGCCATCGGATATTGGATCGGGCAGCGTCGGATGCGTTGAGATCGCGGTGGTGGAGGAGCACGGGAGGGCGTGATGACGTGGACGGCTGTGGTGTTGGCGGCGGGGTTGAGCACCCGCTTTCAATCCGAGCGGCCCAAGGTGGTGCATCCGCTGGCCGGCCGCCCCATGCTGTTGCACGTGCTGGACGCCCTGGCGGAGGCAGGATGTCCCCGGCCGCCGGTGGTGGTCGTCGGGCCAATGGGGGACGCCGTGCGCGCGGCCGCGGGATCCCGTGCCCGTTTCGCGGTCCAGCCGGAGCCCCAGGGCACCGGGGATGCCGTCCGGTGGGCCGAGCCCCTCCTCCGCGGGGAGGCGGCTGCTGTCCTGATCACCTACGCGGATCTCCCCCTGGTCCGCCCGCAGACCTACCGCCGACTGGTCGAGGCCCATGAGGCCGCCGGGGCCACCCTCACCCTGCTCACTGCCCACCTTCCGGATCCGAGCGGTTATGGGCGGGTGATCCGGGACCCCGAGGGACGCGTCCGCGGCGTCGTGGAGGAGGCGGAGGCCGATGCGGAGGCGCGCCGTCGCACCGAGATCAACGTCGGGGTCTACCTGGTCCGGGCGTCCTGGCTCTGGCCGGCGCTGGCCCGGCTGCGGCCCAGCCCGGTCAAAGGGGAGGTCTACCTCACCGATCTGGTTGCCATGGCGGCAGCGGAGGGCGAGCCGGTTGTTGCGGTGTCCCTGGAGGATGCGGAGGAGGCGCTGGGGGTCAACACCCGGGTGCAACTGGCTGAGGCGGAGCGGATCCTGCGCCGCCGGATCAACACCCGCTGGATGCTAGAGGGCGTCACCCTGGTGGATCCGGAGCGGGTCTACATCGCCGCTGGCGCCGTCATCGGGCCGGACACCGTGATCTACCCCGACACCTACATCGAGGGGGAGACGCGGATCGGCCGACGGTGCCGCATCGGGCCCAACGCCATCCTGCGGGACGCCCACGTCGGCGACGACTGCGTCGTCGAGGCCTCGGTTGTGGAGGGGGCCATCTTAGCCGATCGCGTCCATGTAGGTCCCTTCGCCCATCTGCGGCCGGGCGCGCGGCTGGGGGAGGATGTGCACGTGGGGAACTTCGCTGAGATCAAGAACAGCACCCTGGGCCCCCGCACCCGCATGCATCACTTCGGCTACCTGGGGGACGCCACCGTGGGGGCTGACGTGAACATCGGGGCGGGGACCGTCACCTGCAACTACGATGGGGTGCGCAAGCATCCCACGATCATCGAGGACGGAGCTTTCATCGGGAGCGACACCATGCTGGTGGCCCCGGTGCGGGTGGGGCGCCGGGCGCGGACAGGGGCCGGGGCCGTGGTGACCCGGGACGTCCCCCCGGAGACGCTGGTCTACGGCGTGCCGGCGCGGCCGGCGCCCCAAAGCCCTCCTCCGCCGGACCGCCCCGATCCGGCCTGAGGGCCCGGCGGGGGAGCCCTCAGCGGTTCCGCAGGCGGCGCAGGCGGGCGACCGCTTGCTGAAGGGTCTCCTCCCGTTTGCAGAAGGCGAAGCGCACCTGGGTGCGCCCCCGCTCCGGCCGGGCGTAGAAGCTGGAGCCCGGGACCACGGCCACCCCGATCTCCCGGACCAGATGCATGGCGAAGGCGGTGTCGTCGTCGAAACCGAAGGGCCGGAAGTCGGTCATCACATAGTAGGCCCCCTGGGGCCACCAGACCTCGAACCCCAGTTCCTCCAGGGCCTCCACCAACAAGCGGCGCCGACGCTCGTAATCGCGCCGCATCTGTTCGTAGTAATCCATGGGGAACTCCAGGGCGACCGCCCCGGCCTCCTGCAGGGGCGCCGGCGCGCCGACAGTCAGGAAGTCGTGGACCTTGCGGATGGCGTTGGTGAGGTCCTCGGGGGCGATGCACCAACCGATGCGCCATCCGGTCACGGCGTAGGATTTGGACATCCCGCTGATGGTGACTGTCCGCTCCCACATGCCGGGGAGGGTGGCGATGGGGATGTGTCGGCGCCCGTCGTAGACGATGTGTTCGTAGATCTCGTCGGTGATGACGTAAGCGTCATGGCGCTGACACAAGTCGGCGATGATCCGGAGCTCGGCCTCCGGGAAGACGTGGCCGGTGGGGTTGTGAGGGGTGTTCAAGATCAGGGCGCGGGTCCGCGGCGAGAAGGCCCGGGCCAGTTCGTCCGGGTCGAAGGTCCACTCGGGCGGCCGCAGGGGCACGTAAACGGGCCGCGCCCCGCTGATCCACGTGTCCGGGCCGTAGTTCTCGTAAAACGGCTCGAAGACGATCACCTCGTCCCCGGGGTTGAGCAGGGCCAGCAGCGTGGCGATCATGCACTCCGTGGCCCCGCAGCAGACCGTGATGTGGCGCTCCGGGTCCACGGCCATCCCGTAAAAGCGGGCATATTTCTCGGCGATGGCGGCCCGCAGGCGGGGGCTGCCCCACGTGATGGCATACTGGTTGTGGTCCGCCATGATCGCCTGGACGGCCGCGGCCTTCAAGGGCTCGGGGGCGGGGAAATCGGGGAAGCCCTGGGCCAGGTTGATGGCGCCATAGTGATGGGCCCACCGGGTCATCTCCCGGATCACCGACTCGGTGAAGAAGCGCACGCGCTCGGCCGTGCGGGACATCGGGGCCCCTCCTTTTCGAAAATGCCTGCCGATGTCTTTTTTATAGCACGTCCAACGCCGCGGGGCTTCCTCGGAGCAGCCCGTGCGCCTCTTCCACCCTCGGTCCCCGGCGGCGCTGGGGCGCCCACAGGTCCCGCCGCCCCTGGGGATCCGGAAGGCCTTCATCGCTGCGATCAGCGATTCGCCGCTGCGACGACGAACCCCGACCAGCGCCCGAACGAGAGGACGGCATGGCACGGCCCTCCGGATCCAGGCGCCCGGCGATGGGGTTACAATGAGCGCGGTGTTCGATGGGGCATCCCTTTGGGGAGCGCGATGGATGCGGCGGTTCTTCGGCGCCTTCATCCCGATCCGGGTGGCCCTGACCGGGGCTGACGCGGTCATCCTGTTGCTCCTGTCCGCCTTCCTGTTCCTGGCCATGACGCTGGCGGTCCGTGCCCCGGCCACCATCTCGGGGCCGACGATCCGACTGACCCCCGAGGTCCTGCCGTATTACGCCGCCCGGTCCCTCCTGCGGATGATGGCGGCGTATGCGCTCTCGCTGCTGTTCTCCCTAGGGGTCGGCTACCTGGCAGCCACCAGCCGCCTCGCCGGGCGGGTGATCCTCCCTTTGCTAGATGTCCTCCAGTCGGTCCCCATCCTCTCCTTCCTGCCGGTGGTGGCCCTCTCCCTGACCGCCGTCCTGCCGGAGGACACCGCCGTGGAACTGGCCTCGATCGTCCTGATCTTCACCAGTCAGGTCTGGAACATGACCTTCAGTTTCTACCAGTCGATGATCACCATCCCGGAGGACCTGCGGGAAGCTGCGCGGATCTTCCGGCTGCACCCGTGGCTGCGCCTCCGGCATCTGGAGCTCCCTCACGCGGCCATCCCCCTGATCTGGAACAGCATGATGAGTTGGGCCGGGGGTTGGTTCTTCCTGATGGCGGCGGAGACCTTCACCGTCGGCGCGCGGGACTTCCGGCTGGCGGGCCTGGGGACCTACCTGCAGATGGCGGCGGAGGCGGGGGATCTGGGCGCCCAGGCCTGGGGGCTGGGGGTGTTGATCGGGATCATCGTAGGGATGGACCAACTGGTGTGGCGCCCGTTGCTGGCGTGGGCCGACAAGTTCCGGCTGGAGCTGGTGGAGAGCGACGAGGCCCCGGGCTCATGGCTTTACGATCTGTGGCAGCGGGCGACGTTGAGCGCATGGGTGGTGGAGAGGATCTGGGATCCCCTGATGGAGCAGGTCGATCGGATGATGGGTGTGTTGAGCGAGCGCCTGGCCGCCCGGCCGGCGACCAACCCGATCCCTGGGTGGCTGCTGGGGCTCCCCCTGGGCGTCGGTGCCCTGCTCGGGCTGGGTTATGGGCTGGGGCTGGCGATCCGGTGGCTGGCCGCGCTGCCGCCGGGAGCCCTTCCCCTCTTGGCCCTGGCCACGCTGGCCTCTATGGGCCGGGTGATGGCCGCGCAGGCCATCGCCCTGGCGTGGACGGTGCCGTTGGGGGTGTGGATCGGGATGAACCGGGCCCTGGCCCCGCGGGTCCAGCCCCTGATCCAAGTGGTGGCCTCCATCCCGGCCACCGCTCTCTTCCCGGTGGTCTTGATGGTCCTGCTCCGGCTCCCCGCGGGCTTGGAGGCGGCAGCGGTGTTGCTGATGCTGATGGGCACCCAGTGGTATCTCCTCTTCAACGTCATCGCCGGGGCCTCAGCCATCCCCCGCGACCTGATCTTCACCACTGAGATCCTGGGGGTACGGGGATGGCAGCGCTGGCGAGTCCTGATCCTGCCGGCCATCTTCCCCTATCTGATCACCGGGCTGATCACAGCCAGCGGCGGGGCGTGGAACGCTACCATCGTGGCCGAATACGTCGAGTTCGCCGGCCGGACTCACACCACCCTGGGGCTAGGGGCCCTGATCGCTCAGGCGACCGGGCGGGGGGATTACCCGATGCTGCTGGCCGCCACCCTGGTGATGATCCTGGTGGTGGTCGCCATCAACCGCCTGCTCTGGCGCCGGCTCTACGCCATGGCCGCCGAGCGGTTCCGCCTGGAGTGATCGCGGGGCGGAGGGGGCCCGCCGGCCAGATTGGACGCCAAAATAGAAATCCGGGAAAATGAAAAGACACCTGGTAAAGAAACATCCCTCGTGAGGAAAGCAACCGGTGAGCGAGGAGGCCCAGGGGGCTTTGGAGCCCAGCCCCGCCGTTCCCGAATATGAGGGGACGCCGCCCGGCCACAAGTCGGGTTTTGTGGCCATCATCGGCAAGCCCAACGTGGGCAAGTCCACCCTCCTCAACGCCTACCTGGGGACCAAGATCGCCATCGTCTCGCCCAAGCCCCAGACCACCCGGCACCGCATCGTGGGGGTGCTGACCCGCCCCGATGCCCAGGTGATCTTCATGGACACCCCGGGGATCCATCAGCCCTTCCATAAGTTGGGCGAATACATGGTGGCCGTGGCCCGGCAGGCCATCCCGGACGCCGACGTGATCGTCTTTATGGTCGATGGGTCCCAGTGGCCCGACGCAGAGGATCGCATGATCGCCGACCTGTTGAAGGAGCGAGCGGCGGACCGGCCTGTGATCCTGGCCGTCAACAAGATCGATCTGCTCCGGGGGGACCAGGAGGGCCGCCTGGCGGCGTATCGGGCCTTGGCTCCGACCCCTCCCGGCGCGGAGCCGCCGGCCCCGTGGGAGGAGGTGCTGATCTCCGCAGTGCGGGGGGACAACCTGGATCGGCTGTTGGAGCGTATCATTGCCCACCTCCCGGAGGGCCCCCGTTACTACGACCCCGACATGCTCACCGATCAACCCATGCAGATCATCGTGGCCGAGTTGATCCGGGAGAAGGCCCTCTGGCTGTTGCGGGAGGAGGTGCCCCACGGGATCGCCGTGGAGATCACGGATTGGGTTGACCGCAATCCGAACCTGACCTACATCGCAGCCACGATCTACGTCGAGAAAGAGAGCCACAAGCCCATCGTGATCGGCGAGAACGGCCAGATGTTGAAACGGATCGGGGCGGCGGCCCGGCAGGAGATCGAGGCCCTCCTGGGCCATCCCGTCTACCTCGAGTTGTGGGTGAAGGTCCGCAAGAACTGGCGGCGGGATCCGGAGCAGCTCCGCCGTCTGGGCTATGTCCTCCCCAAGGAACGGCGGGGGCGTCGATGAAGAAGGAGCCGGCGGGCCTGCTGGTACTGGACAAGCCGAAGGGCTGGACATCCCACCAGGTGGTGGAACGGGCGCGCCGGCTGACCCGCGTCCGGCGGATCGGCCACGCGGGGACGCTGGATCCGCTGGCGACGGGGGTGCTGGTGTTGCTGGTGGGCCCGGCCACCCGCCTGGCGGCCTTTCTGCTGGGGCACGACAAGCGCTATCAGGCTGTGCTCCGCCTGGGGGTGGCGACCGACACCGGTGACGCGGAGGGACGGGTCCTTTTCGAGCGGCCGGTGGACATCCCCCGGGAGGCCTTGGAGGCGGTGCTGCGGACCTTCGTGGGGGAGATCGAGCAGATCCCCCCGGCCTTCGCCGCCATCAAAGTGGGCGGGGAGCGCCTCTACGAGAAGGCCCGCCGCGGGGAGCCGGTGACGCCCCGGCCCCGGCGGGTGCGGATCGATGCCCTGCGGCTGGTGGCGTGGGAGCCGCCCTGGGCGACGATCGAGGTGGTCTGCTCGGCGGGGACGTACATCCGGGCTCTGGCCCGGGACATCGGGGAGCGGCTGGGCTGCGGCGCCCACGTGGCGGACCTGCGCCGGCTGGCCAGCGGTCCCTTCACCATCGAGATGGCCCTTGCATGGGCCACCTTCGAGGCGGCCGCCCGGGCGGGGACGTGGTCGGCGCTCCTACGGCCGATGGCGGAGGGATTGCCGGACTGGCCGCCGGTGACGGTCCCGGGGCCGATCCTGGAGCGCCTCCGCCACGGCCAGGCCATCCCGGTGGCGGACCTCCCGCACCCGGGCCCGCGGCTACGGGTCCATGGGCCCGAGGGGGCCCTGGTCGCCCTCCTGGAGCGTCGAGGGGAGCGCTGGCAGCCGGTGCGGGTGTTCCTCGGGGATCCATAAGGCCGCGAGGCGGAAACGGGCATGCGGGTCGTGCGGCATCTGGAGGACCTGGAGCCGGCCCCTTCGGTGGTGACGGTGGGGGCCTTCGACGGGGTGCACTTGGGCCATCAGGCTTTGATCGGGCAGGTGGTGGCGATGGCCCGCGCCATGGGATGGCGTTCGGTGGTGATCACCTTCTTCCCCCACCCGGCGGTGGTGCTGCGGGGGGAGACACCCTTTTATTTGACCTCGCCGGAGGAGAAGCGTCGCCGCATCGCCCGCCTGGGCGTCGACGTCCTGGTTCAGATGCCCTTCACCCGGGAGACCGCGCAGATCCGGGCGGCGGATTTCGTGGAACGGCTGGTCCGGATCGGCATGCGGGCGCTGTGGGCCGGACCGGATTTCGCCATGGGCCACCGACGGGAGGGGACCTTGGCCGTGTTGGAGGCGCTGGGCCGTCAGCACGGCTACACCGTCCACGTGGCGCTGGAGTTCCATCTGGGAGGGCAGCCGGTGCGGAGCAGCCGTGTCCGGGAGGCGCTCCGCCGGGGGGACGTGCGGGCGGCGGCTGAGCTCCTGGGGGCGCCCTTCGCCGTGAGCGGGGAGGTCATCGCAGGGGCCGGCCGTGGCCGGCAATGGGGCATCCCCACGGCCAACCTGGCGATCTGGCCGGAGCACGCCTTGCCCGCCAACGGCGTCTACGCCGGCTGGGTGGACCTCCCGGGGGGGATGCGCTGTATGGCGGTCATCAACATCGGCGTGCGGCCGACCTTCGACCAGGGCAGCGAGCGGACCGTGGAGGTGCACCTCCTGGACTGGTCCGGGAACCTGTATGGGCGCCGGCTGACCGTGCATTTCATCGAGCGGCTCCGGGACGAGCGGCGGTTTCCCTCGGCGGCGGAGCTGGTGGCTCAGATCCATCGGGACATCGCGCGGGCGCGGACCATCTTGGAGGCGGCGCCGCTGCGAACCCCGGTGGAGGAGCCCGAGCAGGGGTCCGATCTTCCCGCGGGCGGGCTGCCTGCGGGACGGAGGTAAGCGGGATGAACACGCTGAACCGCATCCTGGTGGTCTTGGGGATCCTGCTGGCCATCCCCCTCTGCAGCGTCCTCCTGATCACGCCGCTGGAGGTGGCCCGGCTGCTCCAGACGGCCCTGGGCGGCCTGGTTCAAACCCTGAGCCAGATCCGCCCGGAGGTCCGCTACGGGCTGGGGACCCTGATGGCCCTGATCGTCGACCTGCTGCTCCTCGTCTGGCTGATCTTTGAAGTGCGGCCGCCGCGCCGGGTGGTGCGGGTGCCCACGGTGAGCGGGGCCATCGTGGCCGTGGCAGTGGATTCGATCCAGGAGCGCCTCAAGTATCATCTGGATCAACTGGCCGATGTCATCGAGGTGCGTCCCCGGGTGCTCCCCCATCGGGACGGCCTGCAGATCGAACTGGAGGTGCTGACCACGCCCGAGGTGGAGGTTCCGGCCAAAGCGGAAGAGATCCTGCAGCTGGCGCGGTTGGTGGTAGAAGACAAGATGGGCCTGCGCCTGCGGGGCAAGCCCCTCGTACGGATCCGCCACGCCCCGTATCCGAAAGCCAGGGCTGGGCAGCGCCCATCCGCGTGAGGGGAGGGCCGGCCGATGTCCGCGGCGGAGCCTGTCGTTTCCGCTCTTCTTTCCCCGAACGGTCGCCTGTCCCTGGAGGCGCGAGTGGAGGCGCTCCTCTTCGTCGCGGAGGAGCCTCCCACGGTGCTCCAGTTGGCTCGGGCGCTGGAGGTTCCCCCGGAGGCCGTGGAGGCTGCCCTGCAAGCCCTCCAGGAGCGGTTGCAGGATCGGGGGCTCCGTCTGCAACGGAACGGCGATCGGGTGCAACTGGTCACCGCCCCGGAGGCGGCGGAGGACGTGCGGCGTTTCCTGGGGTTGGCGACAGGGCCCCGGCTCTCCACGGCCGCCCTGGAGACCCTGGCCATTATCGCCTACCGGCAGCCCATCCCGCGGGCGGAGATCGAGGCCATCCGCGGGGTGAACTGCGAAGGGGTGTTGCGCACGCTGCTGGCCCGGGGGCTCATCGAGGAGGTGGGGCGGGGCGAGGGCCCCGGCCGGCCCATCCGCTACGGCACCACTTTCCTCTTTTTGCAACAGTTCGGCCTCTCCGAGCTCTCCCAGCTACCGCCCCTGGACGGGGAAGCGCCCGCCGCGGCCGGATCTTCGTGAAGGGAGGGAAAGGGGATGGGTCGCCTCCTGCGGGAGCATGGCCTGCGGGCTGCGGGATTGGGCGCGCTGCTGATCGGCGGGCTCCTCACCTTTCCGTATCTGTGGCCGCTGGTCAGCCAGCGGGAGCGGCTGGAGGCGTGGCTGGCGGCGCACGCCGCCGGCGGCGCGCTGGCCCTGGTTTTTCTCAACGCCCTCCAGGTGGTGATCGCCCCGCTCCCCGGCGCCCTCCTGGGCTGGGTTGCCGGCTATTGGTTCGGGCCCCTCTGGGGCTCCCTGCTTACATGGTTGGGGGTCAATCTGGGCAACGGCCTGGCAATGGTCCTGGCACGGGGGCTGGGGCGGCCCTTGCTGCTCGCCCTGCTCCCCCGGGAACGGCTGGCCCGGGCGGAGGCGGTGATCCGTCGACACGGGCTGACTGCCCTCTGGATCCTCTATCTGCTCCCCTTCACGTCGAGCGATCTGCTGGCCTGGGCGGTGGGGCTTTCGCCGCTCCCCTTGGGGCCGGCCTTCGCCGTCAGCGCCCTCGCCCGGCTGGCCCACGTGCTGATCGCCAACGCCATCGGGGTTTACCTCCGTTCGGGGGATCTGCGATGGCTGGGGATCGCCGGCGTCCTCAGCCTGGGGGCCTCGGCCTTGGCCCTCTGGATCGCCACCCGCCGCCGCATCCCTCTCCGGGAACTGGCCTCCAAGTAGACTCCCCTGGACCGTTTTCTAGACCCGTGGTACAATCTGTCATGACAGCTGACAAGACATCTGTCTGTTCCGAAGGAGGTCCCCATGGGCCGGACAGTGGAGGTCCCGGAGTATTCCCTAGCGCCCCATGTGGAAGTGGATCCTCGGACCACGGCGCTGATCGTGGTCGATATGCAGAACGATTTCGTCCACCCCCAAGGCCGGTTGTTCGTCCCGGATGCCCCGGCCACCGTCCCTCGCATCCGGCGGCTTCTGGACATGGCCCGGGCCCACGGCATGTTCGTGGTGTTCACCCAGGACACCCACTACCCTGGCGATCCGGAGTTCCCCATCTGGGGGGAACATTGTCTGGCGGGGACGTGGGGCTGGGAGATCGTGGAGGACCTCAAGCCACAGGAAGGGGAACTGGTGTTGCCGAAGCGCCGCTACGACGCCTTCTACGGGACGCCCCTGGAACATGAACTGCGCCTGCGGGGGATCCGGGATCTGATCCTCTGCGGCACGGTGGCCAGCATCTGTGTGCACTACACCGCGGCCAGCGCGGCCCTGCGCTGGTTCCACGTGATCATCCCGGTGGACGCCACCTCCGCCCTGCACCCGTTCGATATGGAGGCGGCGAACCGCCAGACGGCCTTCCTGTTCCGAGGCACCCTGACCACCGTCGACGCCCTGACGGTGCGGGCGCCGGCCATGGCCTGAGGAGGGAACCGACGGTGGTCTCCCGGGAACGTCCTGCCGAGGCCCGCCGCGCGCAGATCCTAGAGCTCTTGCGGGGGGCCGGGCGGCCCCTGACCGGCGCCGAATTGGCCCAGCGCCTGGGGACCAGCCGGCAGGTCATCGTGCAGGACATCGCGGTGCTGCGGGCGGCTGGGGTGGAGATCCTGGCCACGCCGCGGGGCTATTGTCTGCCGGCCGTCCGCCCCACCCATCGGATCCTGGTGGCCGTCCGCCACACCCCCGACCAGACCGAGGACGAGCTCACCCTGCTGGTGGACCTGGGGGTGGAGGTGGTGGATGTGATCGTCGAGCATCCGATCTACGGGGAGCTGCGGGGCAGCCTGCACGTCGCCTCCCGCGAGGACGTCCGCCAGTTCATGGAGGCAGTGCGGCGAACGGGCGCGCGGCTGCTGAGCGAACTGACGGAGGGCCTGCATCTGCACACCCTGGAGGCCCGCAGCCCGGCGCTCCTGGAGCGGGCTCGGGAGGCCTTGCGGGCCCGGGGATACCTGGTGGAGTGAGGGTCGCAAGGAGGGATCGGCGATGGCCGCCACGGTGTGGACCTTCGACGAGGCCATCGAGCGGGTGGGCCTGGGCCGGTTTCAATACAAGTTGATGGCGATCTGCGGGGCCGGGTGGGCGGCCGATGCGATGGAGGTGCTGCTGATCTCCTTCGCCCTGCCGGCCATCCGGCAGGAGTGGGGCCTGAGCACTGCCCAGGCCGGGTTGCTGGGCACGGCCATCTTCCTGGGGATGCTGGCCGGGGCCTGGTTCTGGGGCGCCCTCTCCGACCGCATCGGGCGTAAACTGGGGTTCATCCTCACCGTGCTGATCGACTCCGGCTTCGGGTTGCTCTCCGCCCTCTCCCCGAACTTCCTGACCCTGGTGGTCCTGCGGGCCCTTACCGGCTTCGGCGTCGGCGGCACCCTGCCGGTGGATTACGCCATCTTCGCGGAGTATCTCCCCCGGGGGAAGCGGGGCCGCTATCTGGTTTACCTGGAGGCCTTCTGGGCGGTGGGGGCGCTGGCTGCCGCTCTCCTGGCGTGGCTGGTGGTGCCTCGGGCCGGGTGGCGCTGGCTGCTGGCCCTCTCGGCACTCCCCGGCCTGATCGTCTTCTGGATCCGGCGCTACGTCCCCGAGTCCCCACGCTTCCTTTTGGTGCACGGGCGGGAGGAGGAGGCCCGGCGGGTCCTGGACCAGGTCGCTCGGGAGAACGGGACGGCCCTGCCGCCGGGCCTTCGTCTCACCGTCCCCCCGGCCCCCCGCGCGGCCCTGCGCGATCTGTGGCGCCGGCCCTACACCCGCACCACGGCCTTGCTCTGGGCGATCTGGTTCGGCATCTCCCTGGGCTACTACGGGGTGTTCACCTGGCTGCCCAGCCTGTTCGTCGGGCGGGGGATGACCTTCCTGCGCTCGTATGAATACATCATCCTCCTCACCCTGGCCCAGCTGCCCGGGTATTTCTCGGCGGCTTATCTGGTGGAGCGTCTGGGGCGACGGATCACCTTAGGGCTGTATCTGCTGGCCAGCGGCCTCTTCACGTATCTTTTCGCCGTTGCCGTCACTTTACCCGCCTACGTGGCGGCCGCCGTCTGGATGTCTTTCTTCGCCCTGGGAGCGTGGGGGGCCCTCTATGCCTACACGCCGGAGGCGTATCCGACCCAACTGCGCACAACCGGCATGGGCGCGGCCAGCGGGATGACGCGGATCGCGGGCGCCCTCGCGCCGACGCTGGGGGGCTATCTCCTCGGGGTCTCCATGCCGCTGGCCCTGACGGTCTTCGCAGCCGCCTATGCCCTCTCCGGCCTGGCTGCCCTGTTGCTGCCCTACGAGACCCGCGGGCGGCCGTTGGCCGATGTGGTCGGGGAGATCCAGGCGTAAAAGGCGTCCCTTGCCCCTTCACGCGGCGGTTTCCTCCCCCTCGGTGGCGCCTCCGCAGGCCGATGGGTGCTCCTCGCAGTAGGGCCGGACGCCGGGGAGCCGGCCCCGATGGGCGGCCACCCCGGCGTAGAGCGCATCGGCGAGACAGCGGACCAGGGGGATCCGCCGGTAGAGGGCGAGGAGCCACGGCCATCCCTGGGCGACAGCGAGGGCGGCCAGGATGGCGGCCGCCCCTCGATGGCGTTCCCCGTCTGGGGTGATCGCCCAGGCCGCCTGGGCGCAGGCCTCAGGGGTCAGCCCGAAGCGCTCCGGCGCCCCCGGCTGTTGAAACGGCACCAGCGCCACCCGCCCGCCGCGGTCCACGCGGCGCAGCCACCGAGCCGTCCGGGTGCAGAAGCCGCACTGCCCGTCGAAAAGCAAGACCACCTCCGGCGCCTCCATCGGCACCCTCCAGGCCGACAGTGGGGTGGTTGCGCGATTCCTCCTTCCCGGCTAGATTTTAACCCTAAGGATTTTCTCACCTGCAGCGATGGATCCGCGGGGACACGGCGGCCGCGGGAGGTGGCGGGTGCGCTTTCCGACCGCAAGCCTTCGGCTCAGAGGACCCGGGGAGGCCGCTGGTGCTGGGCGTCGGGGGGCTGCCCTTTCGCTGGCGCTGGGCGGCGGGCTGTTGCTGGCCCTGGCCCTGGGGTTGGCCTGGCAGGGGATGGCCGCCGGCATCCGGCCCGTATCGGAGGCGGGCTCGGTCTGTTTTTACATCGATCCCTTCGACAGCCGGGTTCGCTGCCCAGCGCGTTTCTTCCCCCAAGGGGCCGCCACCCTCACCGACCGCGTCGCCCTGCGGCTGCAGGCCTTGGTGGCCGGTCCCACGGCGGAGGAGCAGGCGGCCGGCCTCTGGTCCCCCCTTCCGTCAGGGACCCGCCTGGCAAGTTTCCAGTGGGCCGGGGAGGTCCTGACGGCCTATCTCGAGTTCCCGCCTGGCTTTCTGGATCGCCTCGCCGCCGGGCCGGCCCTCAGCCCGTGGGCGGTGGATCAGGCGGCCTATCTCTTCATCCGGCATCTGGAGCCCTTCGGGGTGCGGCATGTGGCGTTGATGGCCCGCAACCCGGCGGACGGCCGGTTCTACGCCCTGTCCTGGTTCCTTCACGAGCCCCCGCCGATCAACCGGGCAGCGGAACTGGCCCGGGCGGGCGGGGAGCCCATGGTGCCGCTGGCGGCCTCCGGCCCTCCCGCCTACAGCCGTCCCCAAGCCCAGGGGTTCCTCCGCGGCAAAGCGATCTACCTCGGCGCGGGCCACGGTTGGTATTGGTATGCCCCGGGCGGGCGATGGCTGACCCAGCGCGGGAACACCAACGGCCTGGTGGAGGACCTCAACAACGCCGAGGTGGTCAACCAGTTCCTGATCCAGTATCTCTACAACGCCGGGGCGGACGTCTGGCCGGTCCGGGAGCGGGACATGAACCCTTGGGAGGGCATCGCCGACAACGACAACCCCGCCACCTATCAGGAGCAGGGGACGTGGTCTCCAGGGACGCTGTCGGGCTATAACGGCGGCACCTATCGCACGGCGCTGACGGCCCTGGGAACGGCCACCGCCACCGCCGCCTGGACGCTGGTCCCCCCTCGGGACGGGATGTACGCGGTCTACGTGTGGTATACCAGCGGTTCCAACCGGAGCACCGATGCGCAGTTCCTCGTTGAGCACGCAGGGGGCCGCAGTGAGGTGCGCATCAACCAGCAGGGCCACGGCTACACCTGGCGCTACCTTGGGACCTTCCCCTTCCGGGCAGGGCAGCCGGCCCGGGTTATCCTCACCAATCGGACCGATCGGCCGGAGAATCTGGGCCGGGTGGTGGTGGCCGACGCCGTCCGCATCGGCGGGGGGATGGGAACCGTCCGCGGCGACGGACCGCCCCCCAGCCCGGGGCCCAGCGGGCGGCCCCGCTGGGAGGAGGCGGCCCGGTACTGGGCGAAATACCAAGGGGCCCCTCCGGCGGTTTACGATCCGTGGACGTGCAGCAGCTACGGCTCCTGTGGCGACCTGATCGACGATGTCACCGCCCGCCCCCGCTACGCCGAGTGGGAGCGGGAGCCCTTCGATGATCCTGTCTATTTTTCCTTCCACACCAACGCCTACAACGGGGCGTTGCGGGGGACCGAATCCTATGTTTACGACAACAGCGATCCGAACTACCGGCGCACGCCGGGCAGCCTCGAACTGCAAGATGCCATCCACACCCAGGTCATCCAGGATCTGCGGGCAGCGTGGGATCCCAACTGGATCGATCGGGGGAAGAAGCAGGCCAACCTGGGGGAGCTCCGCCTGCTCTCCACGATGCCCGGCGTCCTGTTGGAGGCGGCGTTCCACGACAACCCCGACGACGCGGCGGCGTTGAAGGACCCGCGTTTCGCCCGCATCGTCGCCCAGGCGATCTACAAGGGGATCGTGCGTTACTACGCGCGGCGGGACGGGCGGACGCCGGTTTTCCTGCCGGAGCCGCCCCAGGCCCTCGTGGCCCGCCAGACCGGGCCAGGCCAAATCACCCTCTCCTGGCAGCCCTCCCCCAGCGACGGCGGCGTTCTCCTGGGGCATCCGGCCACCGCCTACAAGGTTTACACCAGCACCGATGGCTTTGGCTGGAGCGATGGGATCCTGGTGAGCGGCACCACCTACACCCTCTCCGGCCTCCCCGAGGGGACCACCCTGTTCTTCCGGGTGGCGGGGTTGAACGCCGGTGGGGAGTCTTTCCCGACCCCCGTCGTCGGGGTGCGGGTCGGCCCGTGGGGCGGGTTCCGGGTGCTCCTCGTGGACGGTTTCGACCGGCTGGACGCCGCGATGCGGCCGACGGAGAACCTGGGGGGCAGCCTGGGGACGGTCACCCGCATGCCCCTCGACCGCATGAACGCCTTCGACGCCCTGGCCGGGGCCGCCCGCGCCCTCACGGGGCCCTTCGATGGCGCGACCGATGAGGCGGTCTCCGCCGGGTCCCTGGATCTCAGCGCTTACCCGGTGGTGATCTGGCTGTTGGGGGAAGAGGGATTCTCCGAACCCACCCTGGACGAAGGGGACCGGGCCCGGCTGCGGGCCTACCTGAACGGCGGGGGCCGGCTGATCCTGAGCGGGTCCAACGTTGGCCAGGACCTGAGCGGCCGGGATCCTGGTTTCCTCGCTGATGTCCTGCGGACGGGCTTCGTCGCCGACGACGCGGGGGCCCGCACCGTTCGGCCGACGCCGGGCGGTCTTCTCGACGGGATCGGCGAGTTGATCCTGGACGATGGCACCATGGGCAGCCACCGGGTGACCACCCCGGATGTGCTGGCGCCCGGGCGGGAGGCCACGGCCCTTATGCAATATCCGGACGGCCGCGCAGCGGCCACGATCTTCGGCGCGCCCTGTCCGCAGGTGGTCGTGTTCGGGTTCCCACTGGAGAGCGCCTGGCCCCTGGCCGCCCGCGCGGCGGCCCTCCAGCGCCTGCTGGAGGCCATGGCCCGCTGCGGGGCGCCCCTCGAGACCACCATCACCCATCCGTCGCCGAACGCCCTCCTGAATCAGGTCCCGGTCATCTCCGGGACCGCTGCCCCGGCGGACATCACGGGGGTTCAGGTGGCCCTCCAGCGGACCGGGGAGGGGTTGTGGTGGAACGGCGCCGGGTGGTCCTCGGCGCTAGCCTGGCTGACGGCCACCGGGCGGTTGAATTGGTCCTGGACGCCGCCGGCGGACCTGGCCGATGGGACCTACGGGGTCCTGGCCCGGGCGGTCCGGGGGACGACGGTGGATCCGACCCCGGCGGTGGTCACCTTCACCCTGGACCGCACGCCGCCAGGGGTGCCGGCCCTGATCACCCCGACGGTGACCGCTACATATACCCCGCCCATCCGCTTCCAGTGGGCGCCGACCGGCGCGGAGCCGCCGGCCGGTTATGTCCTGCTGATCAACGGCGCGCGCTTTACTGTGACGGCCTCCTCGTTCTTAGCCAACCTGGCGCCGGGAACTTATGAGTGGACCGTCGCGGCCTTCGACGCCGCCGGGAACCTTTCGGGGACCCCGCCGCCGGTGCGGTTTTACGTCGCCGCTGGGGGCGGGCCGGCCTTTCGGACGTATCTGCCGCTGGTCCTGCGGGCCGGCGAGGCTTCCTCGAGCCCTCCGGCCTGTAGGGAGGTCCTTCAGAACGGGGGGTTCGAGGCGGACCTGACCGCCGGCTGGCAGATCTTGAACCCCTTCGCCCCCATTGCCCGTGTCCAGAGCCCGGTTCACGAAGGGAAATGGGCCGTCCGCCTGGGGGACCTCCAAGCGAGCGCGCCTTCCTATGCGACGATCTGGCAGCGGGTGCGCCTGGAGGGGGCTCGGGCGACCTTGACCCTGTGGCGTCTGCCACAGATCCAGGAGAGTGGGGACCGGTTCTACGTCGGCTTTCGGAACGCCCGGAACGAGTGGGTGCCGTTGTGGGTGGATGCGGCGAACGCAGGGGCCTGGGAGATGTTGCGGCTGGACCTCAGCCCGTATGTGGGCCAGGTCATCACCCTGACCATCGGTGTTTACAATAACGGGGCCAGGCCAGGCAGTGCAGCGGTGGTGGACGAGGTGAGCCTGCAGGTCTGCCCGTGAGCCGCGATCGGTAGGGATGGGGGAGATGGCGCCGCAAACCATCTGGTTGTTGATCGTGCTGGGGGCCATGGCGATCGCCCTGGCGGTCACCCCGGTGGCCCGCTGGGTGGCCCTCCGGATCGGGATGGTGGACCATCCCGCCCCGCGCAAATTGCATGCCCGGCCGGTGCCTTTGCTGGGAGGTCTCGCGCTGTATCTGGCCGTCCTCCTGGTCCTGGTGATCCTGGAAGATCGATACAATCTCCACCAACTGGCCAGCGTTCTCCTCGGGGCGACGGCGATCTCGTTTCTGGGGATCTGGGACGACCGGTGGGGGCTGCGGCCGCTGATCAAACTGGCCGGCCAAGGGGTTATCGCCGGGGCGGTCATGGCCACCGGGGTGATGATCGGGCTGTTCCCGTGGCCGGCTCTGAACGCGCTGATCACCCTGCTCTGGCTGGTGGGCATCACCAACGCCTTCAACCTGATCGACAACATGGACGGCCTGTCAGGGGGGATCGGTGCGGTCTGCGCGGCCTTCTTCCTGCTCCTGGCGGCCCTCAACGGCCAGTATCTGGTCGGGGCCTTGGCGGCGGCGGTGCTGGGGGCGTGCCTCGGCTTCCTGCGCTACAACTTCAACCCGGCCTCGATTTTCATGGGCGACACCGGGAGCCTCTTCCTGGGCTTCCTGATGGCGGTCCTGGGGATCAAGTTGCGCTTCCCGAACAACGTCGCCTTCGTCACCTGGATGGTCCCCGTGCTGGTCCTCGGGGTTCCCATCTTCGACACCGTTCTGGTGGTCTTCTCCCGGCTTCGTCGGGGGCTGAACCCGCTGACCATGCCCGGTAAAGATCATCTCTCCCATCGGCTGGTGCGGGCCGGCCTCACCCATCGGGAGGCCGTCCTGATCCTCTATCTGGTCCAGGTGGCCCTGGGGGTGCTGGCGATGTTTATCGCCATGGCCGGGGCCGTGGAGAGCTATCTGATCGGAGGGCTGGTCGGCGGGATGGCGCTCTGGGCCCTGGGGCGGCTGGAGCGGCCCCCTTTCTGGGATGGGAAGTAGATGGAGCCGTATGCGGATCCGTGGCCTCGGGATCGGGGTGGGAGGGATGGTGTTGCTGATCGGCCTCGCCGTAGGCCTGGCCGGGCTGCGCCCGGCGGCCCGACGGCCTCCGCCGACGGCCGTCGCCCGGATCGTGTGGACCACCACGGTCCCCACGGAGCGGCCCGCGACGCCCTCCCCAACACCCTCCCCGACGCCCACTCCGGAAGCCCACCGTATGGTCGTTGCTGGGACGGGGGGACTGGGGTTGCGGCTCCGGGAGGGCCCAGGGCTGCAGTATGCGGTCCTCGCGGTCCTGCCGGAGGGCACCGCCGTCTGGGCCTTTCCCCGCTGGGCGGAGGCGGATGGCCTGCGATGGCGTTGGGTGCAGACCGAGGATGGAGGGTCCGCCGGCTGGGCGGCGGAGCCCTATCTCCTAGCGGAGCCGTGATCGGTCCCGGGGCGCTTTTCCTCAGGCCAGTTCCGGCTGGATCAAACCGTAGTTGCCGTCCCGGCGGCGGTAGACCAAGTTGATGCTGGCGGTCTCGGGGTTATAGAAAAGGAAGAAATCGTGGCCCAGCAGTTCCATCTGCTCGACGGCCTCCTCCGGTGTCATCGCCGTCACCGCGAAGCGCTTGACCTTCACGATGCGGCCGGCCGGCTCAGAGGCCGCCTCGGGAGGGGCAGAGGGCGCTGCCTCGTCGGGGCGGAGGCGCCCCTCCCGCCGCCCTTTGAAGCGCTCGATGCGACGTTCCATCTTGTCGACCACCAGATCGATGGCCGCCAGGAGATCCGCGTGGCGCTCCTCGGCCCGGAGGAGGAGGCCGGGCGTCATCCGGATGGTCAGTTGGGCGATCTGCCGCTGATCACGGCTGCGGGTGTTCTCCTGGGCCAGTTCCAGTTCCGCCTGGGAGATCGTCGGGAGGAACCGCTCGAGCCGGGCGATCCGCTTGCGGGCGTAGGCCTCGATCGGCTCGGTCACCTCAATGTTGCGCCCCCGGATGATCAGTTCCATCGACAGGCCTCCAGATCGGATCTTCCCGCCAGGCGGGGGAACCTCTTCACACACATTAAATCTAAACCCAACGGGGGGTCCGGGCCAAGGTGAAGCCCCAGACGGAGCGGGCCCCGGCCCGGTAGAGGGCAGCGGCGCATGCCTCCAGGGTCGCCCCAGTGGTGCACACGTCGTCGACGACCACCACCCGTCGCCCGTCCACGCGCTGTGGGTCGGCCTGGAACGCCTCTCGGACGTTCTCCCGTCGCGCTGCCCGGCTTAGCCCGACCTGGGAGGGGGCGCCTCGGATCCGACGCAAGGCCGTCTCCTCCAGGGGCAAGCCCAGCCGCGCCGCCATGGCCCGGGCGAGGAGGGCCGCCTGATTATAGCCCCGTTCTCGCTGGCGGGCTGGGGCGGCGGGGGCCGGGAGGACCAGGTCGGCCTCTAAGGAGAAGCGGGACCACCCCTCGGCCATCAGGGAGGCCAAGGCCTGGGCCACGGCGAACCGCCCGTGAAATTTGATCTGATGGAGGGCGCGTCGGATCGGCCCGGCGTAGAGGCAGCAAGAGCGGATGCCGTCGAGGGCCGGGGGATCCTCCCGGCATCCCGGGCAGGGGCCCTCCCTGTCCCATGGAGCCCCGCAGGCGAAACAGACAGGGGGCTGGATGGGGGCCACCGCCTGGGCGCACGCCGCGCACCACCAGGCCCCGGGGCGCCCGCAGCCCGCACAGCGAGGCGGGAGGAGGAGGTCCAGGGCCTCCTCCAGGCGTCGGACGAGCCAGGGAAGGAGGTAGGCCATTGGTTCAGGGAAAGGCGTTGCCGAAGAACTGCTTGATGACGATCAACACGGCCGGCCCCAGGAGGACCACGAACATGGCCGGGAAGATTAGGAAGACCAGTGGGAAAAGCATCTTGATGGGGGCCTGGCGGGCCAGTTCCTCCGCTCGCTGCCGGCGACGCAGCCGCATCTGATCCGCCTGGATGTGCAGGACCTTGGCGATGCTGGTGCCAAGTTGCTCGGCCTGGATGATGGCGGCCACGAAGGAGGTCATCTCCGGCAGATCCACGCGGGCGGCCATGTCCCGCAGGGCATCCTTGCGAGCGCGGCCCAGGGCGATCTCGTGCAACACGCGGGCGAAGGCCCGGCCCAGTTCGTTGTCCCAGCGCTCGGCCACCCGTTGCATCGCCGCGTCGAACCCCAGGCCGGCCTCCACACAGATCACCAGCAGGTCCAGCGCGTCGGGGAGCGTCTTCAGGATCTCCCGCTTCCGCCGGGCGATCTGCTGATTGAGCCATATGCGGGGATAGAAGAACCCCAGGCCGCCGATGGCCAGGCTCAGGGCCCAGCGATGCATGGCCGGCGCCCGCAGGAGCAAGACGTGAGACAGCCCGAAGAGGGCGAGGCCGGCGAGGATCTGAAGCACGAAGAACTCCGCGGGGCCCAGGCGGACCGGGTTCCCGGCCAGTTCGAGGCGGCGGCGGGTATCCTCGATCAGGGACTGAGGGGTGAAGCGGGCGACGAATTCCCCGATCTGGCGGAGGAGGGGGACGATCACCCGTTGGGTGAAGGGGATGGAGAGTTCGATCTCCTCCAGGGAGACCGGGACGTCGCGGGCGGCGAACTCCGCCAGCCGTGCCTGGATCAGCTCCTCCTCGCGGGGCGCGCCGAGGCCCACAACCACCGCGATGGCGATCAGGCCGATGGCCAGGATCGCCAGGATCAGGACTGTGCTCAGCATTTTGGCCTCTCTACACCTCGATGCGCACGATCCGCTGGATCACGAAGAACCCGATGAGCATCATCACGATCGTGCATGCGATCATGAAGTAGCCTATGATACCGCTGTTGAAGAAGTTGAGCATGTAGTCCCGGTTGATACCGAACAGGATCAGGCCCAGTCCGATGGGGAGGAAGATCAGGACGTAGCCGCTGAGCATCTGCTGGGCGGTCAGGACGCGAATCTCCCCCTTGATGCGCACCCGCTCGCGGATGGTGAAACTGATGGTGTCCAGGATCTCCGCCAGGTTCCCCCCGACCTCCCGCTGGATGAGGATGGCGGTGACCAACATCTCCAGGTCGTCGCTGCGCACGCGCCGCAGCATGTTCTGGAGGGCCTGCTCCAGTGACAGGCCGAGTTGTTGCTCTTTGACCACGCGGTCGAACTCGGTCGCGATCGGGGGCGGGAGCTCCCGGGCCACGGCCTCCATGGCCTGGAGGATGCTGTAGCCGGCCCGCAGGCCGTTGACCATCAGGTTGATGGCGTCCCCCAGTTGGGCGTTGAAGGCGGCCAGGCGGCGGCGCTGCCGCCAGGCCACATACAGCCGGGGGGCGAAGAAGCCGGCCACCAGGCCCAACAGGGCAAGGGGGAGGAAGCGGAAGAACCACTGGCTCAGGAGGAACCCCAGGACCGCCATCATGATCTGGAGCACCAGGAACTCGGCCGGGGTTAACTTGAGGTCCGCCCGGGCCAACTGGAGGCGGAGGTCCTCAGCGAAGCCGCGGCCGGCGATGGCGCGGTTCAGGGTCTCGCTGAACGGCATGGCGCGCCGCGTTGCCGTCCGCGAGCGGGCGTCCTCCCGGCGGGCGGGGGCCGGCCCCGCGTAGCGCTCCAGCCGCTCGATGACCTCCTCTTCCCCTCCGCCGAAGATGTAGAGGAGGAGCAGGAGGAGGATGAGGGCGCTGCCCCCGATGAGGATGTAGAGTTGCAAGGACATCGGCTCCTCCCTTCCCCGCGTCGGCCGCCCTCCGGCTCACCGACGCCCGACGCCGAAGATCGCGGGCGGGAGCCGGATGCCGGCCGCCTCCAGGCGGTCCATGAACTTGGGGCGGATGCCGGTGGGGACCAGGCGGCCCACCACCTTGCCCCCTTCCATCCCGTATTGCTCAAACTTGAAGAGCTCCGTGGTGGTGATGATCTCCCCCTCCAACCCCTGGATCTCGGTGAGGGAGACGATCTTTCGGGAGCCGTCGCGCATCCGCGCCGTCTGGACGATCAGGTCGATGGCCATGGCGATCTGCTCCCGAATGGCGCGGTGGGGCAGGTCCGTCCCGGCCATCAGCACCATGTTCTCCAGACGGGCCAGGGCGTCCCGCGGGCTGTTGGCGTGGATGGTGGTCATGGAGCCCTCGTGGCCGGTGTTCATCGCCTGGAGCATGTCGAAGGCCTCGCCGCCGCGGCACTCCCCCACGATGATGCGGTCGGGCCGCATCCGGAGGGCGTTGATCACCAGATCCCGCATGGTGATCTCCCCTTTCCCCTCGATGTTGGGAGGGCGCGTCTCCAGGGTGACCACGTGCTCCTGACGCAACTGCAGCTCGGCCGCGTTCTCGATGGTGATGATGCGCTCCCCCTCCGGGATGAAGCCCGAGAGGACGTTGAGGAGGGTGGTCTTCCCGGAGCCCGTCCCGCCGGAGATCAAGATGTTGATCTTGGCCTGGACACAGGCCTTCAGGAACTCCATCACCTCGGGGGTGGCCGACCCCAGGCGGATGAGGTCGTCCACCGTGAGGGGGGTACGGTAGAACTTGCGGATGGTCACCACGGGCCCAATGAGGGAGATGGGCGGGATCACGATGTTGACCCGCGAGCCGTCGGGGAGGCGCGCGTCCACGTAGGGCACGCTCTCGTCCACCCGACGGCCCAGGGGGGCGACGATGCGCTCGATGATGCGCATCAGGTGGTCCTCGTCCTCGAAGACCACGTTGGTCCGCTCGATCTTCCCGTTGCGTTCGATGTAAACCTTCTTCGGCCCGTTGACCATGATCTCAGTGATGGTGTCGTCCCGAAGCAGGGGCTCCAGGGGGCCATAGCCGAGGATCTCAGCGACGATCTGCTCGAAGAGGCGCTGGCGCTCCAGGCGGCTGAGGACGATGTGGTCCTCAGCCAGGACGGCGTCGAACTTCTCCTCGATGAGGGCGCGCAGTTCTCCGGCCTGGGAGAAGTCCAGGTTGGGCTCCAGGTCGGCGAGCAGTTTGGCCTGGATCCGGTTCTTCAGATCGACGTAGGCATCCCGCATCCCCCCGGTGGTCGGCAGCGGGCGCCGGGGCGGAGGCGCCTCCGGGGTCGGATGGGGACGGGCGGGCTCCGGCCCCGGGGCGGGCGTTGGAGAGGGTTGGCTTCCCTGGATCCGCCGCAGCAACGACATCGTTCACCTCCTGCTGGTTTCAGGGATCCCTCAGCGGGCGGGGCGCCTTCGGGCCTCCCCGACCTCCTGGGGGGCGAACAGGGCTTCCTCCACTCGGGAGGCCAGTTGCAGCAGGGCCTGGGCGACGGGTTTGGCCCGCTGGGTCACCAGCGGGATCCCTCTGTTGATCGAGGTGAGCACAGACATCTCATCCCATGGGATCTGGGCCGAGATCGGGTGTTTGAGGGCTTGCGCCACCATCTCGGCGGTGATCCCGAAACGCCGGTCCACCTTGTTGAGGACCATCATGATCTTCTGAGGAGGATAGTTCAACTGGGCCGTCACATCGAAGAACAGCCGGGCGTTCTTGATGGTGGGGACATCCGGGGCGACCACCAGCAGGATCTGATCCGCCTCGTCCAGGATGGAGAGGGTGGGTTCGACCAGTTGGGTGTTGGTGTCGACGATCAGGACGTCGAAGAGCGAACGGGCCAGGCCCAGGATGGCGCGCATGGCCTTCTCCGTCACGTATTCGGCCAGTTCCGGGCGAGGCGGGGCCAGGAGCACCTTCAGCCCCGAGGTGTGGGAGAGCATCGAGAGGGTCAGGGCCTCGGCGTCCGGCTCCTCCAGTTGGGCCAGATCCGCCAGATGGCGCGGGCCCTGCATGTTGAGAAAGACGCCCACGTCTCCGAAGGGCAGGGAAGCATCGATCAGGGCCACTTTGCGTTCGGGCTTCTGGATGGCCACCGCCACGTTCACGGCGATCATCGTCGTGCCCACCCCGCCTTTGGGGCTGTAGACCGCCACGATCTTCCCTGGCGCGGGGCGACCGGCGGCCCCGGGCAGGGGGCCGGTGGGCGGCAGCACCGCCGGGGCCCGACGGGTTCGGTGGACCCGCCGGATGGTGGCCACCAGTTCGTCGGCGGAGAAGGGCTTGGGAAGGAAATCCCGGGCGCCGGCCAGCATGGCCCGCCGCAAGTAGTCGGCGTCGCTCTGGACAGACATCATCACCACTTGGGTCAGGGGGGCCACCTCCATGATCTGTTCGATGGCCTCGATCCCGCTCATCCCCGGCAGGTTGATGTCCAGCAACACCACGTCGGGCTGCCGCTCCCGGGCCAGCCGGACGCCCTCTTCGGCGGTGGCTGCTGCGCCCACCACTTCGATGTCGCTTTCAAAAAGGAGCAACCGTTTCAGGTTCTCCCGGGTCTCCGGGACATCGTCGACAATCAACACCCGGATCCGTTGCTCCGCCATAGGCCCTCCTGTGGGATCCGTCATCCGCCCTCATCGACAGGGCTCCCTGGCCCACTGATCCGGACAGCCCGGCGTGGTGTCCGCTTGCAGGGCGAAGTTGCCGGGGGGCGGCAGGGTGATCCCCAAGCGCGCCATCAGGGCTTCCAGGGTGACCGGATCCGTCCGCACCAGTTGGTTGTCGGTCGGGTTGCGCAGGGCGAAGTCCACCACCGCCCCGCTCTCCCGCAGCCACTGGAGCACCAGCGCGTCCTGCTGGTCCACCAGCAGGACGATGTATTGTTGGCGGGGCCGCGGGGTGGGCGTGGGCGTCGGGCCCGGTGCCGGGGTGGCCGCGGGGGCCGGCCGCATCGTTACCGGCGGCTCGAAGGCCCCTACCGTCAGCACTTCCACGTTCTGCAGCACCAGTTGGCTGATGCGATAAACCATCCGGGATTCCGGTTTCAGCTCCGACGTGGCCAGGTTAACCGCCTCGGGGGCCGGCATCCCCAGCGCGATCGCGCGACGGGCCAGGTCCTCATCCAATATTTTGGGCGATTTGATTTGGACAAAGGAGAACGTGACCAGGACGTCCACCCGGTCCCCCGGGGCGAGGTTGAAGGCGACCGCCGCCGCCTCGTCCACCGGGAAGGCGAAGGCCACCTTCCCCTTGGGCACGAACAGCGACGCCAGCGAGCCCCGGCGGGCGACCTCGGCGGGCTGCTCCGCCAGGTCCTCCGGGACGATCGGTTTCTGGCGAGGGATGTCGGCCCGCGCCACCTTGCCGATCACAACCTTCGGATCCTCAAAGGCTCCCTCCGGCAGCACCTCCACCGGCCAGCCCCGCAGCGTCACATCCGATTCGGTGATGACGGCCCCTCGCGGGATGTTCTGGGCGGCGATGACGATCGCCTTCAGGAAGGGTGGCGTCGGCGTGGCCGTCGGGGCCGGGCCTGCGGTGAACCGGGGCAGCACGATCAGCGCCCCCACCATGAGGGCCAGGACGACCAGGATGAGCAGCAACAACGTTCGATTTCGTCGTCGACGCATGGTGTCTCCTCGAGGCTCGAGATGGTCGCGCCCATGGGGTCGCCCCAAAGGCATCTCCAGTTTAATCCCCTCGAGGCCAGAAGGCCAGAGCCCTTCGTCCGGCCTGGACCTTTGTCCTACGCCCGCGGGGGCCCTGGTCGCGCACGCCGCCGCCAGAGGGCGAGGGCCAGGGCGAGGAAGGCGAAAAAGACAGCCCCTGCCAGGCCCACTGCATCGAAGCCAGTGGTGGGCAACCGTGCTGCAGGCGCCGCAGGTTCTGGAGCGGGTCCCCTACTCCCGACATCCGCCGACGGCGGGGGAGGGCCGATGGGGGCCGGCGTCGATGTCGGTGAGGGCATGGGGAAAACCGTTGGCGGGAGGGTGGGGGATGCGGTGGCGGTCGGCAGGGGCGGAGGCGACGGCGAGGGCGTGAAGGTGGGCGTGGCCGTCGGCAGGAGGGTCGGCGAGGGCGTGGGGGTGGCCACGGGTGAAGGTGCGGGCGTGAAGGTGGCCGTCGGCGGAGGGAGAGGGGTCGGGGTCGGCCCGGGCGTGGGAAATTGCGCCCAGACCCGCCCCACCGACCCCATCAAATATGCGACGCCGACCAGCCCCATAAGCCATCGCGCCTTCATCCGACCCTCCCATCGCCATCTATCCCTATTCTAGCCCCGAAGGTTCCGATGTAGAGGCCCTGTCTACGGGCCACGGAGGATCAGGGGGAGGAACAGCCGGAAAGGCTCCCCGGAGGGGCTCATCCAGACGGCGGGGGTGGTGTTGTTGTCCTCGTCGGTCTCGATGATGCAGCCGCGCCCCTCGAGGCCGAATTGGGGCGGCATCGGAAGGTCCACGACAGCGCGGACGGAGGCCGGGCGGGAGAGCGGAAGAGAGAAGGTCTGGCGCACCGATGCGCCGGGGCTCAGGAAGTATGGGAAGGGCAGGTTCAGGTAGTCCGTCTTCACGGGGACGCCGTCGGCCAGGAAGCCGATCAGCACCCAATGGCCGCAGTTAGCGGTAGGGCTGATGGTGCGAGCCGTCCCCAGCCCGATGTTGGTGAGCACCACGGTGAAAGTGACGTTCCGACCGTCCCCATCGATTGAGCCCGGCAGGATGGTTCCCACCAGGTCGGGGCCGGCCAACCGGGTCTGATCCATCCCCCGGAAGTCCGGCGCCAGGGGGCGCCCGGTGGTCCCGGTGGGGGTGATGAGAACGGTGTTCTGGAAGGGCCCTTGCACGTCCGAGACGTTGGCCGTCGTGCGGATCTGTGCCGCTAAGGTGAGGACCGTCGTCATCCGCGGCCCCAGGGACGGGAGGACCCGCACCCACTGCGTTGGGCTCACGAGGGTCCAGCCCGGGGTCTCGATCCCCGCGATCCATGGCCAGCCGGAGAGTATGTCGGTGACCTGAAGGCCGCTCACCGTCACCCATCCCGTGTTGGTCAGGGTGAGGGTGTAGCGCACCACTTGGCCCGCATCCGCCCATTCCGCGCCGTCGGTCTTGAAGACCTCGATGGCGTAGGGCTGGCGGACCAGGTGGGCGAGGGCGGTGGTGGAGAGGGGTGAGCCGGAAAGGGTCAGGGTCAAACCCGTGGTGAGCCATGTGCCATCGGCGATGAAGGGCGCATCGGTGACGCGCCCGGTGAAGGTCAGGGCGGCGTTTGCTCCCAGGACGGGCACCGTCCATTGGAGGCTGGAGCCCTGAGTCGCCACTGTGCCGGTGGAGGCCTGGATGGCGTCGGGGAGCAGGGCGACGGCCTCCGGCAGCGTGGCGGAGAGGACGAGGTTGGACCAGGCGGTGGGCGCCGGGTTGGTCACCCGCACCGTCACCGTAAGGCGGTCCCCCGGGACGACCTCGCTCCCGGAGGACGGGGAAGACCCGATGGAGAGGAGCAGGCTGGCCACCGGATGGGCGACGCGTTCGGTGGGGAGCGTCCCGAACTCGTCCGTCTGCAAAACGCCCACGTTCTCCACGGTCCCGGAGGTCGCCGTCACCGTCACGGCGAAGGTCACGGTGACCACAGCCCCCTGTTCCAGGGTCCCGACCTCCGCCAGCAGGCCGCTCTCGGTGGCCGTCAGGACCACCCCTGGGGAGGCGGTGGCCGAGCCGGGGCGGAAGGCCACCCCCGGCGGGAAGGTCTCTATCCAGCGCACCCCGTGGAGGACGGCCCCGCTGTCGTTGGTGACCACCAGGGTGTAAGTGATGGGATCCCCGGGAGCCCGCGGCGTCCCTGGCAGCGGGTCGGCCTGCTTGGCCCGGCGGGGCGGCTGGTCGGGCACCTCGTAGCGCACGTTGAGGTTGAGCAGCGCTGGGGCGGTCAGAGGGTTCGTCGTGCTCAGCGCTACCTCAACTTGAAGGCCCTGGGCGTAGGCGGCCAGAGGGACCACGGCGGTGACTTCCCCTGTCTCCGTGATGAGGATCCAGTTCCCCCAATCCGACCATGGGAGCCCCTCCTGGGCCTGGAGGCGGAATCGCAGGGCGATATCGGTCCCGGCCGGGCGCAGGACATGGGCCTCCAGGGCCTGGAGTTGCCGCCGACGGTCCAGGCGGAAGGGCGGGGCCAGGTAGCGCCCATCCGACAGGAAACGGCCGCTCCCCTCGGCGCTCAGGCGGCCGGCGTTGATGTGGGTGAGAGGGGTCTCCTCTGACATGCCGGGCCTCCAGTAGCGGCCCCCGATGACGTAAACCCAGCCGTCGGGGAGGACCACCATGGCGTGGGCGTGGCGGGGCGGGGTGATCACGGAGGTGGCCGTCCAGGTGAGGACCTCTCCGCTGTCGGCGGTGACGCCGGCGCGCACATCGGCGCTGGGCTCGGCCAGGTTGTTCTGAAGCCCGCCGCTGGTCAACAGCATCCCGCCGTAGCCGATGACGGCCAGTTCAAACAGGTTGTTGTCCAGGGCGGTCGTTCGGGCGAACGGTGCCCGCAGCGTTCCCTCCCCCAGCGGGGCGAACCAGACTTCAAAGGTGGGAGATCCCCCCGTCATGGTGATGCCGCCGATCACATAGAGATACCCCTGTTCGGCCACGACGGCATGGCCGTAGAGGGGCTCTGGCAGCGTCCGGGAGAGGACCGTCCATCCGGCGATCTGGCCGGTGGTGGGGTCGGGACGGGCGACCAGGATGGTCTGGGTGGGGCTGCCGGTCGCATCCAGCCCGCCCACCACGTAGAGCCATCCGTTCCAGGCGGCGAGGCCGAAACTCTCCCGACCTTCAGGGAGGGGCGCCGTGGCGGTGAAGGGGGAAAGGCTCCCGTCGGCCCCGATCCTGGCGAAGGCGACCGTGGCCTGGGGGGTTGCACCAGGGAGCGGCTCGCGGCGGCCGCCGATCACGTAAAGGAAATCGTTGACCACGGCGGCCCCGCCGTAGGAGAGGCCGGAGGGGAAGAGCGCCGTCAGGTTGGTGGTCGCGGTGACCCACGGGGGGAGGGAGTGGTCGCTTTGGACAGCGGCGGACTGCACGATGGTGGCGGTGATCAGATGGCCGCAGCCGGTGCAGTTCTGTCCCCCGATCACGAACAGCCGTCCGCTAGTGAAGACAGCCGTGTGGCCCCAGCGGGGAGTCAGGCCGGTGGTCACCACGGTAGTGATCCAGTCGCCGGACAGGCCCACCCGGAGCAGGGAAACCGCTCCGTCGCCGAGGTCGGCCAGGCCGGTGCGCAAGAACTCGCCCGCGCTGAAGTCCGCCAGGGTGGTCCAGGAGAGGGTTTGCACCCCAGCCCTTGCGGGGCGGCCCATCGCCCCGAACAGCACCACCAGGCCGGTCCCCGCCAAGAGGATCGCTAGGCCAATCCGATACCAACCGTTGGTACGCATCGTCGACTCCCGGATCGGGAAGCCCGGTGGGGATGGCCGGGCCAGGAGGGAGGCCGTCCCCGGCCCGGCCATCGGCGCTACTGGAACAGGAAGAGATTCGGAGGCGTGGTCGGGCAGGCGTTCTCGTTATAGGTCAACTGGAAGTTGGCTCCAGAGACGTCGACCTCGTAGCCGAAGATGGCGCCGCTGCCCGTGAAGCCCCGGCTGCCCGAGAGGTTCACCAGGCCGTTCGGGGCGTAGATCAGGCCCTCCCAGGTGATGGCGGCGTAGGAGAGCTGGATGGCCCCGTTGGTGGTGTCGTTGGAGGTGGAGAAGAACAGCAACTGCCCCTTGCCGTCCGGCTCCCGGTAGAAGCCCCTGAAGAAGGCCTGGTCGTTGTTGGAGCTGGTGGACTTGATCTCGCCGTTGGCCACCACGGTGAAAGTCACCGTCCCCCCACCCTGGATGGTGACGTCGCCGTTGACCACATACAGGCCGTCACACAGTTTATAACGGCCTCCGGCGTTGGTCCCCGGCTGAGGGCAAGGGCCGGCGGATTTCAGGGTGATGGGGCCGCTGAAGTAATAACGGCGGGAGGCGTCCACCTGGTTCCATTTCGAGCCGCCAGGGAGGAAGTCCTCATATCGATAGAAGGCGGGCATGGGGAGATAGCCCCCCTGGCTCTGGGTCCGGCAGGTCCCGTTCCCCTTCCTCTCGGTCACATAATCGCAGACCCCGTTGATAGACATCTGTTGGCTGATGTTGATGTCGGCGTTGGAGTGGATGTTCCCGTTCACGACGCCGGCCTGGCCGCCCCCCGTGGCCTTGAGGACGTTGTTCTTGCAGTTGCCCGAGCATCCCGCGAAGAGGGCCCAGCCGTTGCAGGAGACGGGCGGCTGATAGACGGCCGTGGCCTCCGCGGAGACCCGCAGGGTGGCCTGGCCGATGACCCGGGCGACGAAGGCCGAGAAGGGGTTCTGGACCACCACCCGCACCCCCTTCACCGCGCGGGTCCCGATGGTCGCCGGCACGAACCCGCTGCCGATGGACCCGATGACGTTGCCGTCGGCGTCCGTGTAGTAGACCTGGATGTTGGCGTTATACGGGTCCCCAGGCTGGCCGTTGGTGTCTGGGATGCCGTGGGCCTCCACTGCGCCGTTGATGGCCCGCAGCAGGGCCGCCTCGGGGCATCCGTAGCCTTGGGGGTTGTTGCACCACGGCTTGGGGTTCCAGAGAAAGCGGGCGCCGGTCAGGGCCCCGGCGTCGGCGGCGTTCTGGGCGCGCCGGCGCTGGCCATAGGCGTTGCTCCCATCCAGGGCCAGGGCGGTCAGGGCCAGCAGGCCAACAAAGGCCAGGGCGATCAGGACCAGCGCCTGTCCACGGCTCCTGTCCAGACGGATCGTTTGCATGGCAGCCTCCTCCGAAGATGGTTCCTCCGCAGGGGTCGAAGGCGCGGCCGCCCTTACGGGGGTGGGCAGGCGTTGTTCCCGTGGTTCAGGGCCCGCTGAACGGCATAGGCGCGGAGGATCACCTGAGGGCCGAACATGGCCTGCATGATTGGCGTGATCATCGGGAACGAATAGGCCGTGGAGACCGTGATGGGCGTGCCGAAGCAAATCTGGGCCGGGTCGTTGGGGACCACCGTGATGGTCACCCAATACGGGTCCAGAGGGGTGCCGGGAGTTTGCCGGACGGCGATGAAGGTGCGGTCGTAGACGTTGTTGGGCGTGGCGCAATCGGGGCCGTTGGCGGCGCGGATGCAACGCGGGTTCATGGCCGCGTAGAGGGCCCCCTCCCCGGCGGCGTCCTGGATGGCCACCCAAGCCATATACATGCGGCCCAGGTCCAGCACCCCGGTGAGCAGCAACAGCAGCACCGTGGCGGCGAGGGTGAACTCGACCAGGCTCTGACCGCGGCGCATGGCTCCCCTCACGGTTTGGGCATGGCAATGCCGCTGATGGGGACCACCGAGCGCATCCCCGCGAAGCGCAGCGGCAGGCTGGGGGCGAAGGGCCGGATCAGGGGGGTCACGGCGCTGGCCTGCGAGCGGACCTCCACGTAGACCTGGTCGTTTAACTGCAGGACGTCCAAGGTCGGCAGCGCCTGCTGGGCGGGGTCGGAGGAGCAGCGGCCCAGCACCGTGCTGCTCTCGTTGGCCATCGGGCGGATGTATTCGATGGTGATGGTCACCTGGGCGCGCGGCGTGAGCACCAGGGTCGAGCGGGCGCGGTTGAGGACCTCGTCGCACTCCGCCGCCGTGACCTTGCCCCGGTCCGCGTCGTTGGCCCGGTGGAGGGTGGCCGCCGCGGCCCGCAGGCCCTCCCGGGCGGCGTTGGAGACCTCGGTGTAGATGAACAGCAGGCGCCCGAACTCCATGATGCCCAACATGAACAGCAGCAAGACCGGGAGGATCAGGGCGAACTCCACCAGCCCCTGCCCCCGGGACCTCTCTTCCCCCAGCCGCTGGATCGGAGGATGGCCCGCGATGGTCATCTTTTTCTTACCTCCTTGGGGAGAAACCGACTTTCCGGGCGGGAAGGTTACGGCCTTCGGGTCAGAGGGCAAGAGCCCAGGAAAAGCAGCGGGGCGCCAGCCGGCGCCCCGCTGGACGGTCAGGCGATCGACCGAGGAACTATTCGCCGCCCGGCCGCGGGGTCGGCGTGGGGGTAGGGGTGGGCCGCGGCGTCGGCGTCGCCGGAGGCGTGGGCATGGGCCTGGGCGTCGGTGTGTAAGTGGGCGTCCAGGGCGGGGTAGGGGTCCAGGTGGGCGTGGGCGTCCGCGTGGGCGTGCGGGTGGGCGTCCACGTGGCGGTTGGCGTGCGGCTTGGCGTGGGCGTGGGAGTGGGTGTTCGGGTCGGGGTGGGGGTGCAGATCGTGAGAGGACATGCTGTCGGCGTGGGCGTGGGAGTGGGCGTGCGGGTGGGCGTCCACGTGGCGGTT
>NZ_PSLG01000008.1:0-20231 GCF_040289485.1 Thermoflexus sp. | reverse complement strand
CGGTCGGCGTAGGCGTGGGGGTCGGGGTGGCCGAGGGCGTGGGGGTGGCGGAGGGCATCGGTGTGGGCGAAGGCGTCACCGGCGTGGGGGTGCGGGTCGGCAGGCTCAGGGTGGGCGGCAGCTCTCGGATGCGCACCGTCCGGAAGCGTTCGTTGATCACCTCCCGGCGGGCCACCAGGGGGATCCACGGGGCGATGGGGCGCAGCAGCGGTGTGATGATAGGATGGTTGAACCGCACCAGGATGACCACGCGGTCCCCGGGACCTCCGGCATCATCCTGCGGGAGGCAGCGTTCGTGGATGTCGTCGAACTGTGCTGCCCGCGAACTGCAGATCACGACGTGGTAGAAGCCGGCCTCCCCCGGGCCGGCGGAGGAGTTCACCAGCAGGCCGGCCATGATCTCCCGGGCCCGGTCGTAGGCCGACAGCAGGCGGGCCCGATCCTTGGTCGCGTCGTCGCTGCATCCGTCGGCTGTCCCTCCGGGGCAATAGGCGGGGTCGAACTGGCCCGTCGTGATATAGCGGGCCGCGGCGCGGGCGTTGTTCTCGATCGCCGCCCAGGCGTAGAACAGCCGTCCCAGTTCGATGACCACGAAGACCAGCAATAGGAAGACGGGGAGCGCCAGGGCGAACTCCACGACGGATTGGGCGCGCCGGAGCATGGAGGGCCTCCTTTCATCGGTTGAGGCGGGTGAAAATCCGCTCGGCGATGGTCAGGAAGATCCGCCGCAGTTGGTTCGCGTCAGGGGCGAAGAAGTAGTTGCTGCAGGGCTCCCCTCGAGGCTTCCAGACAGCCGCGGGCGAGAAGTAGTCCCCACGGACCAGACATGCCTTTCCTGGGTCCCCGTCGGTGATGTCCGCCACATAGCGCAGGAACTTCTCCCCGAGGTCGCGATCCCGCCCCCCGCCCGGCTTGACGTTCAGCTCGTGCAGGCGCCGGCCGTAACCGATGGTGAAAACGACCACGTTCATCCGCGCCAGGGCCTCTGCCTCGTCCAGGGCCATGTCCTCCGGATCGTAGGCTGGGCTGTTGGAAGGATGCCGGCTCTCGAAATCAGCGTCCTGGCACAGGGGGCGGTAATACGGATCTGGAGGCCAGTACCAGTAGGCCTTCGGGCACAGGCCGAATCGGCGCTCCATGAGGCCGCCGGTGTCCACCGGCATGGTGGCGTTGGGGGCGCCATCGCTCAGCAGCACCACTGCCCATAAGGCGTCCGGCCGCCCCTGAGTTCCCAGCAGGAACCGGGCGGCGGCCAGGGCCTCCTGCAGGTTGCTGCTCTGGCACGGCCGCGGATCCGCATCCGGCGCGGGGACATAGGGATAGGTCAGCCGACATCGCCCCGAGGTGCAGTCCATGCCGGCGCACGCTGTCCCGTCGGTTGGCCGTTGGGCCGCTGGCGGGTCGATGGCCGGGTCGTAGACCTGTAGGCCCCGGATGCGGTTCTGAACGGTGGTGAGGTCGACCCCATTCTGGAGGTCCAGATGGATGGTCGCCCGCCGGTCGAAGGAGACAACGGCCACCCGGTCGTAGGGTAAATACATGCGGCCGACCAGTTCCATGGCCGCGTCTTTCACCTGACGGAAGGGCTGGCAGGAGTCGGTGGGGTTGCAGAAGTGGGGCTTCTGCGGCGGCGCACACTCGGTCTCCGGCGTGGGGCTGCCGGGGATGCATGTGATCTCGCCCGGGTTGGGGAACACGGCGACCAGCGGCGTCTCATGGGCCATGGACTCCGAGTTGTCGATGATGAGCACCAGGTCGACGGACGCGGCCTCGCCGGTAGCGATCCCCCGCAGGTCCACCGCGTCCCAGCCCACGACCCGCAGGAAGGTGGTGGGCATACGGACGCCGGCGTCCACCCGCACCAGTTTGCGAGGCGGATCCGTGCACAGTTCCCCGGCGTAGGGGCCTGGACTGCTACAGGTATATACCTGGACCCACGTCACAGCGAAGCCCTGGGCCCTCAAGAAATCCTGGGCCGCCTGTCGAAGATCCGCGTCGCTGCGCCCCAGCCGGAACTGGGAGGCCGCGGCCAGGGCGGCGCCGTCCAGGGCGTGTTGCAGCTGGTGTCGGGCCTGGAACAAGCGCGCCCCATCTAGGGCCAGGCCGGCGAGGGCCAGCATGCCCACCAGCAGCAGGGCGGCGAGGATCATGATCTGACCGCTCCGACCCATGGGGATCCCTCCCGAACGGTTAAGGGAGCGTCACCGGCTCCGCGGCGGGCAACGGCATGGTGCTCACCGCATACATCGGGATGGGGTCCGGCAGCAGCCAGCGGAAGAGCCCCAGCCGATGGCGGTGGTGGTAATACACCTCCACGATCAGCACCCCCTTACTGGGCGGATGGCCCATGCGCTCCTTTATCGTGGCGTTCGAGAACCGGGAGGTCCGGTTACCGTAGCGGGACCACCCGTAGGGGCGGTTGCGGGGCAGCCGCCAGGCCAGGGCGCCATCCGATTGGATCCCGAAGGCGGAGATCACCAGATCGTCCCCCAGCGCGGGATCCAATCGGTAGGGCTGGAATGTCTGGTCGAAGAGGGTGGCGATCTGCTGGTAGAAATCCAGAGGGAAGGTGGGATCCGAGTCGCATGGGTTCGCCGGATCCCACACGTCGGCCCCGTTGCACGGATCCCCATCGGCGCCGAAACGGGCGGCCTCCCGCGTCGCGTCCTGCAGCGCCATGTAGCCAGCCAAGGCGAAGCCCAGCTCCGCCAGGCCGGCGATCAGCAGCACCAACAGGGGGAGGAAGAGGGTCAGTTCCGTGAGGCTTTGCCCCCGTCTCCCCAGCCATCCCCCGGCCCCTCCTGGTCGCCCCATGCGCGCTCTCCGAGCCATGCGTAACCTTTTGGCTTCTTATCCGGTTTACCCTATTTCCGCATAGAGCATTGATTTTGTCAAATCTCCGTCCCGCGTCTGAAGGACCAAACCGAGGTTCTCCCGCCCGGGAGGGCGGGTATGATGGGACCTGGAGCCGGAAGGTGAGGTGGGAGATGGTGGCATGGTTTGAACGATCGTTGCGTCTTCGAGGAGGCCAAGGAATCGGCGTCGGGCTCTTCCGACCTGGGGGGATTCTGCCGCGGGATTTCCCTCTACATGTTGGGGCTTGGGTCCTTTCCCTTATCCTGGTGGCCTGCCTGAGCCGGCCGATCCCCCTCACCGTGGTGGCCGATGGCCAGCGCCGCCAGATCCACGTCCGCGGCCCGACGGTCGGCGAGGCCCTGGCCCAGGCGGGGATCGCTCGCGGGGATCTGGATCGGGTCTCGCCCCCGGAGACGGTGCGGATCGCCCCGGGGATGGTCATCACGGTGACCCGGATCACCCAGACCCTGGAGGCCCATGAGATCCCTATCCCCTTCCCTCGCCAGATCGTGAAGGACGCACGTCTGGCCCCCGGGGAGACCCGTCTGATCCGCCGCGGGGAGCCCGGCCTGGAGCGGGTGGTCGTTCGGGTCACCTGGGCCGACGGCCGCCCGGTGGAGCGCCAGGAGGTCCGCCGGGAGCGCGTTCGGGAGCCGGTCCCCGAGATCGTCGCTGTCAGCCTGCTCGAGGAGGTGGCGACCACCCCGATCTCTGGCACCCTGGTCTTCCTGGCCCGCCGGGACGCCTGGGGGATGGCCGGGGAGAACACCCGCCTCCGGCGGCTGACAACGCTCGGCGATCTGGACGGCCGGGTCTTCGCCCTCTCCCCTGACGGCCAGGTCCTGTTGTTCTCGCGGGCGCCCGTGACGGCCTCCCGGGAGGTCCTCAACACCCTCTGGGGGATGGATCCCCATCAGGAGCCGGCGCGCCCGCAGCCGGCCGGCGTGTCCAACGTGCTGTGGCTGGGGTGGTCCCCCCGGGGGGAAGTCCTGGCCTTTACCACCGGCGAGCCCTCCCCGAGGCCCCCCGGGTGGCGGGCCCAGAACGACCTGTGGATCGGCCGCTGGGCGGGAGGCCGGATCGTGGCCCAATCGGTACTGTCTCCGACGGTGGGCGGCCCCGGCAGCGAATGGGGGATGACTTGGGCGTGGTCCCCCGACGGCCGGCGCCTCGCCTTCGGCCGGGCGGATGGGGTTGGCACGGTGGAGGTGGAAACGGGGCGGGTGACCTGGTGGATCACGTTCCCGGTTTATGCGGCCTCGGGCCCATGGGCCTGGGTGCCCGCTTTGGCCTGGTCTCCCGATGGCCGCCATCTGGCCGCCCTGGTCCACGGCCCACCCCGGGGGGCCGAACCGCCGGAGGCATCGACCCGCTTCGATCTATGGGTGATCTCGATGGCAGAGGGATGGGCGCGGCCGTTGATTGAGGACGTCGGAATGTGGGCGGGGATCCTCTGGACCCCCCAGGGGCTGGTCTTCGGTCAGGCCCGACAGCCGGAGGCCGGGGACGCCGCTCGCTATGACCTCTACATCGCCGATCACGACGGCAGCGATCGGCGGCGGCTGTTCCCACCGGAGGGGGAGGTGGGGTTCGGAGGCCCGCCGGACATGCTGCTGGCCCCCGACGGTCGGAGCCTGTTGGTCCGCTACCAGGGGGACCTCTTCCGCATCGATCTCCCCGCCGGGGGGATCCGACGCCTCACGGCCCAGGGGGACATTGCGGCCATGGCGTGGCGGTGAAGGCTCACCCTGCCGCTGTGGGTTCGGGCAGGGGCTTGCGGTGGTAGGTGTGGATCAGGAAGGCGTGGAAATCGCGGGCGTCACGCCAGTGGCGGGGGACGATGGGGGCTTGCGCGGGGAACAGCAGGAAGGCCATCTCCTGGGCGCCCCCCAGCCCGCCGTGGGTGCCCCGCTGGTCCTCGAAGGTCACCACCGTCTGCCCATCCCAGGCCCCCAGGAGGATCAGGTCACCGCCCTCGGGCATCCGGGCCAGGCGGGCCAGTTCCTCCCGGGCCTGCTCGGGGCTCAGCCACCGGCCCTCCGGAGCCATCCGCTCCGGGTCGGTCAGCGGGTCTTCGCCGTGCAGCCGGGGCTGGCCCTCGGGGCGCAGGACCCACGTCCCGCGCCGGCCCATGAGGAACACCGTCTCCCCTTCTCGCCCGATCACCAATCCGATCCCGGGGTGGGTGATCAGCGCCTCCAGGAGCCGCGGCCAGCGGGCGGCGATCGCGCGGAGCGGGAGGGGCTCCGGGGCGGTGGCGATGTAGAGGTGAGCCAGGGGCCCGGAAGCCCGCACCAACACATCGGCTGGCCGCCCGGCGGCGCCCGCGGGCATGCGGGGGGCCTGTCGCTGGACGTAGGCCCGGGCGGCCCGCACCATCTGGGCCCCTCGCGGGGAGAGGGAGCGCTCCAGCCCTCGCAGTTCGGCCATCAGGTGGCGCCAGGACTGCCAGCGCCGGTCGTCGGGCTCCGCCATCTCGTCGAGGACCACCTCCTGTTGGAGACAGGCCTGGACGAAGGCGCCTAGGGTCTGATGGAAACGGCGATGGAAGGGCTCGGCCGGCGTCATCCCATGGTCGGAGAAGACATAGAGGTCATAGGGCCGCTGGGCGAAGCGGGCCATGCGGTCGATCTCCCGCAGGTAGGCGTCCAACCGGCGCAGCGCCCGCAGCGCCACCGGGTGGTCCGGCCCATAGCGATGGGCGGCCTCATCGTAGAGCACATAGTTGGCGAAGAGGGGGGAGATCCCCCGGTGAAGGTCCATGCTGAGGCTGAAGGTAAGCAGTTCGTGGAGGAGGGCGTTGCCCAAGGAAAGAAAGGCGGTCCGGAACAGCCCCATGGGATCCCGGAGGAACAGCCACCCCGCCGCCCACGAACGGGCCCCATACCAGAGTTCGTCCGCCAGATCCCGGACCACCGTGCGGAGAACCCGCCAGATCCGCCCCGGGCTGAGCAGGATGAGCAGGAGGAGCCCCAGGCCGCGCATGCCGCCCAGCAGGCTGGGCAGCCCCATTCGGCTGATGGTGAACACAGTCCGCTGCGCGCCGCCGTCGAAGAGGCTGGCGTAGCAGGCGCCGCCGCGCAACAGGCCGCCGTTCCCGTTCCCCTGCAGCCGCGCGGCGACGTGGCGGACGTGATCGGGGCGCTTCATCACGATCCGCTCGCCGCGAGCCTTCTCATACCATCGGAACCCGGGGATCCCGTCCCGATGGCCGTAGAGGAGGGCGGCCGTCACCACCGGGGTGGTGGTGGGGAAGCCGGCGAACCATGGGGCGAGGTGGAAGCGCCCCTTGCGCAGTTGACGGGCCAGATAGGGCATGCGGCCCTCCCGCAGGGCCCGTTGCAGGTGGGGGAACGAGAGGCCGTCGATCTGGATGAGCACCAGGCCCCGCTCCAGGGTCGGCGGCCCGGCCGGGCGTCCCATCCGCCGGCTCAGGGACCGGAACTTCGCCCGGTAGAGCCCACCCCAGATCCGCTGTAGGATCTTCCCCAGGAACGCCATCGTGCCTCTCCTGCCCGGCCGGGGGATCTGGCGGCCTACGGCGCCTCCCGGAACATCGCCTCCACGCGTTCGCGGGGCAGCCAGCCGACCGGGCGGCCGTGATGCAGCAGCAGCAGTCCCTCCGCCACGCTGTGGCTGAGCCCATCCCATGCCGTGTCCAGCGAGATCCCCATCCCTGCCGTGGGCGGCGCTTCGCGCTGGAGAGCCCCGCGCCGCAGGGAGAGGACCTCCGACCAGCGGCCGGCGTTCTCCACGGGGAGGACCGGCTGCCCGGTGTGGGCCAGCAGGCGGCGGGCGGCCGTCATCGAGACCCGGTCGTTGATCGCCACCCGGAGGGGGATCCGGTGAGCGGCCGCGGGGACCGCCCGCAGCCGCTCCCGCTGGTGCAGCCGCCGGGCCTCCTGCAGCGTCTGGCCGGACAGCCACATGGCCAGGGTCATCGTCACCAGCCCCCCGGGATCCTGGTGAAGGAACTGCCAGGCCGCCAGGCTTCCCATCCCCATCGCCCCGGCCTGCCCCACGCGGAGGGCCAGCCGGGTCCCTCGATCCTCCCTCAACCCTAGGGCCAGCAGGCCGCGCAGGATCCGCCCGCCGTCCATGGGGAAGACCGGCATCAAATTGAAGAGCCCGAGTAAGGCGTTCACCCATCCCGCGGCCCGCAGCGCCTCCGAGGTGATCCCATCGGCGTCGGGGGCGATGCCCAGGAGGTGGATCCCGGCGGCCAGCAACAGGTTCACCCCGGGCCCGGCCAGGGCGATGATCAGCTCGGCCCCGAAGCGGGCCGGGGGCAGGCGGATCATGGTGAAGCCGCCCAGGGGCCAGAGGACCACCTCGGTGACCGGGAGGCCCAGCAGGCGGGCTGCCAGGAGGTGGCCCAGTTCGTGGATCAGGACCGCCCCGAACAGCATGCCCCACCACAGGCCCTGGCGGAGGGCCGCGCGCCCGCCCGCCAACGCCCCCGCGCCCAGAAGGGCCATGGCCAGTAACGCCAGCAGGGTCCAGTGCACCCGGACGGGCACACCGGCGACAGTGAGCAACGGGAACGCGGATCGCCGCGCCATCGCCTTATCCGGCAAGGGCCTCCAGCCGCCGGAGGGCCTGTTCCAGTCGGCGCAGGGTTCGCTCCCGGCCCAGGAGGGCGATGGACTCAAAGAGAGGCGGGGTCACCCGCCGGCCGGTCACGGCCACCCGGACCGCCATAAACAGGGTGCTGGTTTTCACCCCCAGGCGCTCCGCCAGCCCGCGCATCGCCCCTTCGACGGCCTCGGCGGTGAAGGTGGGGAGGGCCTCCAGGGCCTCCCGGGCGGCGGCGAGCCATGCGCGGACCTCGAAGGGCGTCGCCCCCTTGGGCACCAGGTCCGCGAGAGGGGGCTGGACCTCCTCTTTCCACAGGAATTCGAGCATCTCCGCCCCCTCCCGGAGGGTTCGGATCCGCTCCCGGATGAGGGGGATGGCCCGCCCCAGTGTCTCCCGATCCGGCCGGATCCCCAGGGCTTCCAGATACGGCAGGAGGCGTTCCGCCAGGGCCTCGGGGGTCAGGCGCCGGATGTAGACGCCGTTCATCCACTCCAGTTTCTCGTAGTTGAAGGCTGCCGGCTTCGGGTTGATGCCGGAGATGTCGAATTTCTCGATCAGTTCCTCGAGGGTGAACAGTTCGGTTTTGTCGTCGTAGGCCCACCCGGTCAGCGCCAGGAAGTTCACCAGGGCCTCCGGGAGGTAGCCCTCCTCCCGGAAATCCCGGACGAAGACCGCTGTCTCCCAACGCCCTTGCTCCTGGAGGACGCGCTTGCTCATCTTCCCCTTGCCGGTGGGGCTGAGGATGATGGGCAGGTGGGCGAACTGAGGGGGGTCCCAGCCGAAGGCGCGGTAGAGCAGGATGTGGCGGGGCGTGCTGGGGATCCACTCGTCGGCCCGCAGCACATGGGTGATGCGCATGAGGTGATCGTCCACCACGTTGGCCAGGTGATAGGTGGGGTAGCCGTCGGACTTGAGGAGCACGAAGTCGTCCTGGACGCGGTTCTGCACCGAGATCTCGCCGTGGACCAGGTCGTAGAACGTGGTGGTCCCTTCCAGAGGGACCTTCAGCCGGATGACGTAGGGCTCGCCGGCCGCGGCCCGGCGCTGGGCCTCCTCCGGCGAGACGTTGTAGCGGCAGAAGCGGTCGTAGCCGGTGGGCTGCTTGCGGGCCTCCTGTTCCCGGCGCAGGCGCTCCAGGCGTTCCTCGGAGCAGAAGCAGTAATAGGCGTGGCCCTGCTCGACGAGGCGGTGGGCGTGCTCCCGGTAGATCTCCAGGCGCTGGGATTGGATGTAGGGCCCGTAGGGGCCGCCGACCTCCGGCCCCTCGTCCCAGAGCAGGCCCAGCCAGCGCAGAGAATCCAGGATGTCCTCCAGGGCGCCGGGCACCAGCCGTTTGCGATCGGTGTCCTCAATGCGCAGGATGAAGCGGCCGCCGTGATGACGGGCAAAGAGCCAGTTGAACAGCGCGGTGCGCGCCCCCCCCACGTGGAGGAAGCCCGTCGGGCTGGGGGCGAAACGGACGCGAACGCTCATCCCAGTCCTGCTCCTTCCGGCGAAGGTGGTTCCCTTCGGTTCATTCTATACCGCTTCTGGATCCACCGGGGAACGGAAAACCGCTCCGGGCCATCGCCTCGTCCTTTTACTTGCCCGCATGTTCTTCCAGCGCAAGGCCCTCCCGGGGACCCTGGGGGGGAAGGGCTGGGCCCATCGGGGTCGTTGGTGGGGCGCCCCATCCCCAGGGCGGCCAGCCCTTCATCGCCGGGGGTTGGGGGGGCGGGCGGCCTCAGAGCATCTCGAAGATGCCGGCGGCGCCCATGCCGCCGCCGACGCACATGGTGACCATGCCGTAGCGGCCGCCGCGCCGTCGCAGTTCGTGGAGGATCTGGACGGTGAGTTTGGCCCCGGTGCAGCCCAGGGGGTGACCCAGGGCGATGGCCCCGCCGTTGACGTTGACCCGCTCGAGGTCCATTTCCAACTGACGGATGACGGCCAGGGCCTGGGCGGCGAAGGCCTCGTTGAGTTCGATGAGGTCGATGTCCTCCAGCCGGAGCCCGGCCTGGCGCAGGGCCTTGGGGATCGCCTCCACCGGGCCGATGCCGAACAGGTCGGGGGGGACCCCGGCCACGGCGAAGGACACGAAGCGGGCGATGGGCTTCAGCCCCAGGGCCTCGGCCCGCTCCCGCGCCATCACCACCACCGCCGCGGCCCCGTCGCTCATTTGGGAGGAGTTCCCTGCCGTGACCACGCCGCTGTTCTTGAAGGCGGGGGGCAGCCGGGAGAGGGCCTCCATGGAGGTGTCCCGCCGCGGACCCTCATCGGTGTCGAAGATCACCTGGCGGCGCACCGCCTCGCCGTCCTCGACGCGCTCGACCACCTCCACCTCCAGGGGGACGATCTCCTCCCGGAACTTGCCGGCGTCGATGGCGGCGATGGCCCGCTGGTGGCTGCGCAGGGAGAAGGCGTCGGCGTCCTCGCGGGAGATGCCGAACTTCTCCGCCAGCCGTTCGGTGCCCAGCCCCATGCTGATGAACACCTCCGGCCAGACGACGGCCAGGTCGGGGTCCGGCCGCAGGGTGAAGCCGGTCATAGGGACCATGGACATGGACTCCACCCCGCCGGCGATGACGATATCGGCCCCGCCGGTCATGATCCGCTCGGCGGCCAGGGCGATGGCCTGGAGGCCGGAGGAGCAGAATCGGTTGATGGTCATGGCGGGCACGCTGACCGGCAGCCCGGCCTTCAGGGCGGCGATCCGGGCGATGTTCAGCCCCTGCTGCCCCTCCGGCATGGCGCAGCCCAGGATCACGTCGTCGACCATCGCCGGCTCCACCCCGGGGGCGCGGCGCAGGGCCTCGGCGATGGCCGCCGCCGCCATGGTCTCCGGCCGCACCGTCCGCAACGTCCCTTTCCGGGCCTTCCCTACTGCTGTCCGCACGCCGGAAACGATCACCGCCTCGCGCATCGGAGACCTCCTTCACAGGATGCCCCGCGGTCGGGGCCCGTCCTTCTCAGTTCCGCAGGATCTTCCCTGTCTGCAGGAAATGCCAGATGCGCTCCTGGGTCTTGGGCTCACCGCACAGCGAGAGGAAGGCCTCGCGCTCCAGGTCCAGGAAGTGCTCCTCTTCCACCCACATGGGCTCGGGGTGGTCGCCGCCGCACAGCACATAGGCCAGTTTCTCGCCGATCTTGGCGTCGTGCTCGCTGATGTAGCGGGCCTCCCGCAACTGCCAGACGCCGATGCGCAGGGCGGCCAGGAGGTCGCGGCCAGCGGCGTAGAGCCGGGCCTTTAGCGGCGGCCGGTAGCCGGACTCCGCCAGATGCAACACCTCCCGCTTGGCCTCGGCGATCAGGAAGTCCGGGTTCATCACGATGCGATCCCCCTCCGAGAGGAAGCCGAGGGCCCGCCCCTCCTCGGCGCTGGTAGCCACCTTCGCCATGCCGATGGTCTCGAAGATGTGCCGCAGAAAGGGGAGGGGGTCGGCGTTCTCCGTCTGCATGGCCGGGGTGAGGACGCGGCGGACCATCTCCTTGCAGCCGCCGCCGGCTGGGATGAGGCCCACGCCGACCTCCACCAGGCCGATGTAGGTCTCGGCCGAGGCCACCATGCGGGCCCCGTGCATGGCCACCTCGGCGCCGCCGCCCAGGGTCATGCCAAAGGGGGCGGTGACGATGGGCTTATGGAAGTAGCGCATGGTCAGCATCAGGTTCTGCATCGCCCGGACGCCCTGTTCGATGGCCTCGAACATCCCCTGCTGGGCGGAGACGGCGATGACGAAGACGTTGGCCCCGGCACAGAAATGCTCCCCCTGGTTGCCGATCACCATCCCCGCCCAGTCCTCCCGGTCCAGCCGCTCCAGCGCCCGCTGCATCATGGCGAAGATGTCAGGGTCCAGGGCGTTGGCCTTGGTGTGGAACTCCAGGCACAGCACCCCCTCCCCCAGGTCGATCAGGCTGGCGCTGGGGTTGCGCTCCAGGACGCGCCCCGCCCGCCGGAGGTCCTGGAGGACGATCCCGCGGGGATGGGGGATCAGGGGGCGATACGTTCGGGTCCGGAAGTCGTAATAGCCGACGGCCCGGCCGTTCTCATACTGGTAGAAGGTGCGGTGGCCGGCGGCCAGAAACTCCCGTACCCACTCCGCCAGCGGCCACCCGGCCGCCTCGATGCGGGCGGCGGTCTCCGCCACCCCCAGGGCGTCCCACGTCTCGAAGGGCCCCAGTTCGTAGTTGAAGCCCCACCGGATGGCGTTGTCGATGGCGACGATGTCGTCGGCCACCTCGGGGGCCACGTAGGCGGCGTAGGCCAGGTAGAAATCCAGGATGGACCGGACGAACTGGCCGGCGCGGTCCTCCTGGGCGACCATGAAGCGGAGCCGCTCGCGCAGGTCTTCGATCTTCAAGGCCCGGCCCACCGAATCCCAGCGCGGCTTCTTCGGCGGCTCGTGTTCCAGGGTCTCCAGATTGAGGGGCCAGTATTGGGTCCCCTCGGGGGTCTCCACTTTCTTGTAGAACCCCTGGCCGGCCTTGTTGCCGAGCCAGCCCCGCTCCACCATGGCCGCCATCACGGCGTTCATCCGCGAATCCCGCACCAGAGCCACGAAGGGGTCATGGCGGAGGGCGTCCATGCTGTGCCGGCCTACGTAGGCGGCCACGTCCAAGCCCACCAGGTCCAGCAGGCGGAAGTGGGCCGTCTTGGGCCGGCCGATCAGCGGCCCGGCCAGGGCGTCCACCTCCTCCACCGTGTAGCCGTGCTCCAGGGCGTATCGGCCGATGAAGGCCCCTGCGATGAAGCCGATGCGGTTGGCGATGAAGTTGGGGGTGTCCTTGGCGCGCACCACCCGCTTGCCCAGCCGGACCTCCAGCACGCGCTCCAGGGCGTCCAGGACCTCGGGGCGGGTGGCGGGGCCGGGGATCAGTTCCACCAGTTTCAGGTAGCGTGGGGGGTTGAAGAAGTGGGTGCCGGCGAAGTGGGCCAGGAACTCCGGGGAGCGGCCGGCCCCGATCTCCCGCAGGGGGAGGCCGGAGGTGTTGGTGGTGACGATGGCCTTGGGCCGGCGCACTGCCTCGATGCGGGCCATCACCTCCTGCTTCACCGCCAGGTCCTCCACCACCGCCTCGATGATCCAATCGGCCTCCCGCAGGCGGTCCCAGTGGTCCTCGGTGTTCCCGGTCCGGATCCGCCGGGCCATGTCCTCGGTGAAGAAGGCGGCCGGCCGCGCCTTCTTCGCCCGCTCCAAGCCGGCGTTCACGATGCGGTTGCGCACCACCGGGTGCTCCAGCGTCAGGCCCTTCGCGGCCTCCTCCGGTGTCAGCGTCTTCGGCGGGATGTCCAGGAGGTCCACCTGGAAGCCCGCGTTGGCCAGATGGGCCGCGATGGCCGCGCCCATCGTCCCTGCTCCGATCACCGCAACCCGACGGATGGTGTAGGCCATGGCATCCTCCACGATGCGGATGTTCCCAGGTTCGCCCCCGCGATCCGCCGCTACCCGCCGAGCCCGGCCAGCCACCCCCGGATGGCCTGCGCTGTCTCCTCAGGGTGCTCCATGGGGAAAAGGTGGCTCCCGGGCAGGGTTCGGAAATCGGCCCGCGGCTGCAGCCGACGGAACCGGGCCTCGTCCCTCGCGGTGAAGGTGTCGCTGGCGGATCCCCGCAGGACCAGGACGGGAAGCGGGATGTGCGGGACGAAACGCCAGGCGTCGTGCGGGACGTTCACAAAGATGTGGACTTCCCATTCGGGAGGGTAGGCCAGGACGACGGAGCCGTCGCCGGCGGGCCGCAGCCCCTCTGCGAGATAGCCCTCGAAGGCCTGCGGATGCCAGGCGGCGAACAGCGGCCGGGCCCTCAGGTGGGCCGCTGCCGCCTCCCGGCTCGGCCAGGAGCGCCGCCGCCGCCGGGCCCGGCGGGCCAGCGGATGCAACCGCGGGCCCAGCCCCAGGGCCCGGAGGATCCGGAACAGGGCCAGCACCTTCGGGTCCATCAGGACGGGGTCCATCAGGACGAGGGCCCGGAAGCGGTCGGGGCGCCGGACGGCGGCGACCATGGTGATCACCCCGCCCATGGAGTGGCCGATCCCGATGACCTCCCGCCAGCCCAGGGCCTCGAAGGCCTGGAGCAGATCCTCCGCCAGCGTGTACCAGGTCACCCCGCGCCGAGGGGGTTGGTGGTCGTCGGGCCATAGAGGCCGGGGCAGCACGCTGACCCTCCGCCCGAGGTCCGTCAGCGCCTCCATCAGGGGGCGATAGCAGCCCGGCGGGAAGCCGTTGGCCACCGCCAGGTGGATCGGCCGCCCTTCCCCCCCGAAGGTGCGTACCCGCTGGGCCCAGTTCACCCCAACACCTCCTCCACGAACGCCCGGACGATCCGGTCCCGTTCCGCATGATAGCCGAGGACGATGGTGTAGTGGGTGGTCCCGGGGACCTCCACGATCCGCACCTGGGGGACGACCTCCCGCAGCAGGTGCTCCTCCGCCTCGGTGAAGTAGCGGTCGTGGGGCCCGAAGGTGCCCACGGGGGCCTTCAGCAAAAGGGCCGGGCAGCGGATCCGCCCCGCGTATCCGCGCAGCCGATCGTTCCAGATGGCCCCCAGCTCGGCGGCCTCTTTCATCCCCAGGCGGGCGGGGAACTTCATCCGGACCCGGCCGTCGGGCTCCCGGATCAGGCCGGCCTCCAGGATGGGGAGCAGGCGTTCGTCGAAGGGCTGGAGGAACGGCATGGCCCGTACCCGTTCGCGGAAGGCCTCCAGGGAGGGCAGTTCCTCCAACCGGGCGTTGAGGACCTGGGCCAGGGACTCCGAGAAGGCCCGCGCCGGGAGGGGCCCCCCGTCGAAGAGGAGGAGGCCCCGCACCCGCTCCGGTTGCTCGGCGGCGACCGCCAGGGAGAGGATAGCCCCCAGGGAGTGGCCCATCAAGAGGGCCCCCTCTGGGGCCAGCGCCTCCAGGACCGCCGCGATGTCCCGCAGGTGCGCTTCCAGGCCGTAGGCGGCCTCGTCGCTGGGCCCTTCGCTCCCCCCACGCCCCCGCAAGTCCATCCCCAGCACCCGATACGGCGGGTTCAGGGCAGGGATCAGGGGCAGGAAGGTCTCCGCGTAGCCGGTCAGGCCGTGGAGGGCCAGCAGGGTGCCCTTCTCTCCGGGCCACTCCAGGACCCGCAGGCGGACCTCCGCCGGAACGAAATGGATGCGCGGCGGCATCGCTCATCCTCTGGGGGAGAATGGAGTCAGTGCCCGCCCCTTATGCCAGCCCGCCGGTCAGCGAGAGCCCGCCGTCCACCACGAAGACCGCGCCGGTGATGTAATCGGCGGCGGGGGAGACCAGGAAGAGGGCGAGGCGGGCCACGTCCTCCGGCTCCCCGAAGCGCCCCTGGGGGATGGCCTGCAGGAGGCGGCGGGCGATCTCCGGCGTGTCCCACAGGACCTGGCTGAAGCGCGTGCGGACGACGCCGGGGGCGATGGCGTTGACCTGGATGTTGTCCGGCGCCAGTTCCAGGGCCAGCAGTTGCGTGAGCATGAGCACCCCCGCCTTGGAGACCCCATAAAGGCCCATCCCGGGGGCCGGCCGCAGGCCGGCCACCGAGGCGATGTTGAGGATCTTGCCCCGCCGTTGGGCCCGCATCACCGGGGCCACCGCCTTGGCCACCCGCCAGTAACCGACCAGGTTGACGTCGAGGATCTTCTGCCACTGGCCCTCGTCGGCCGCCAAGGTGGGGCCGAAGTGGGGGTTGGTGGCCGCGTTGTTGATCGCGATGTCGATGCGGCCGAAGGCCCTCACCGCCTCGGCCACCAGGGCCTCCACCTCGGCCATCCGGCCGGTGTGGGCGGGGAGGGCCAGGACCTCCCCGCCCAGGGCGCGGATCTCCTCAGCCACCGGCGCCAGGTTCTCCGCCTGGCGGCTGGCGAGGACCAGGCGGGCGCCGGACCGGGCGAGGGCGAGGGCGATGGCCCGGCCGATACCCCGCGACGCGCCGGTGACCAGCGCCACCTGTCCTCGCAGATCCACCCGGATCGTCAGGTCCGCTTCCTCAGGGCCCATCTTGGTCCACCGCCCCTCGCTGCCGGGCCCGGGGCTCACTTCAGTTCCCGGCTGGTGAGGCCCAGGACGCGGCGGGCGACGATGAGGGTGTTGATCTGGCCGGTGCCCTCGTAGAGATCGTTGATCTTGGCGTCCCGCATCCACTTCTCCACCAGGTAGCGGGTGGAGTAGCCCAGCGGACCCAGGAGCTCCACGGCCTTGTAGGTGATCCAGGTCACCGCTTTGCCGGCCTTCACCTTGGCCATGGAGGCCTCCAAGGCGTTGGGCAGCCCCTGGTCCAGCATCCAGCCCGCCCGCAGGGTGAGCAGCCAGGCTGCCTTGTGCATGATCTCCATATCGATGACGTCGCGCTCCACCGCGGTCAGTTCATGGCGCGGCAGGCCGTAGCGGATGCGCACGCCCTCCTTCTCCAGGACCTCCTTGGTGAACTCGATGGCGGCGCGGGCGATGCCCAGGGCTCCGGCCGCCACCACCGGCCGGGAGGCGTCGAAGGTCACCATCACCCCCTTGAACCCCTCCGCCCGCGTGGTGTCCAGGATCTCCGGGCTGCCCAGGATGTTGTCCAGCGGGATGCGGGCGTTGTCAAAGCGGATGGCCGCCGTGTCGCTGGCCCGGATGCCCATTTTGTGCTCCCGCTTGGTGATGCTCACCCCGGGGGTCCCCGCCTCCACGACGAAGGGCTTGATCCCGGCCCGCCCCGCGGTTTTGTCGATGGTGGCCCACACCACAACGATCCCATCGGAGGCCTCCAGGGCCAGGTAGCCGTTGGTGATGAAGATCTTCTCGCCGTTCAACACCCAGTGGCCGTCCTCACGCTTGGCCGTGGTCTGGATGGCCGACACGTCCGAGCCGGCCCCGGGCTCCGTCACCGCCATGGCCCCCCACTTGGGGCCGCCCTCGGTGAAGCGCTTGAGGAAGCGGACCTTCTGCTCAGGCGTGCCCACCGCGTTGATGGAGTAGCCGGCCAGCCCCGGCCCAGGCATACAGAGGTAAAGTCCGGCGTCCCCCCAGGTGAGCATCTCCACCAGGAAGATCATGCGCAGGTTGTCGTAGCGCGGACCCTCCCGCTTCTTCTCCGGCGGCGGCTCCCCAGCCAGTTGCCGCTCCGCCCGCCGCACGATCCGGGCCCAGTCCTGCTGCACGATGGGCCACATGGTGTTGACGAAGTCCCACGGGATCTCGTGCTCGTGCTCGTCGTAGTAGCGGGCGTTGGGCCGCATCAGTTGCTCGGCCACCATCCGCGCCATCTCCAGTTGCTGTCGGATCTCCTCCGGCATCTCAAAACTGATCATCAGCCACCTCCCCGCTCGGCGAGGGTGGGGGCCTCGGGCCGCCCCCTCAGACCATCACCAGCCCTTCCAGGATCGGAAGGCCCCGGGCGTTGCGCAGCCACATCTCCACGGGGTGGTCCCGGATGTAGCCGTGGCCGCCCAAGGTCTGCACCGCCCCGTCGGCCACCCGCAGGGCCATGTCGTCGGCGAAGAGCTTGGCCAGGTAGCTCTCGCGGGCCGCGTCCTCCCCACGATCCAGTTTCCACGCCGCCTCCCAGACCATCAGCCGGGCGGCGTCGATGTCGATGGCCATCTCGGCGATCATGAAGGCGATGGCCTGGCGGTGGGCGATGGGCTCTCCGAACTGGACCCGCTGCTTGGCGTAGTCCCGGGCGTATTCGAAGGCGCCCCGGGCCAGCCCCACGGCCATGGCCGCCAGGGCCACCCGCGAGCGCTCCAGAAGCCGGGCCATGTCGATCCCAACCTCCCCCCCGACCTTGTGGCAGGCCGGGACGCGGCAGCCGGCCAGTTCGACCTCATACGTCGGCAGCGCCTGGATCCCGGCGTAGCGATCCCGCTCCCGCACCACCAGTCCCGGTGCGCCCCGCTCCACCAGGAAGGCCTGGGTCGTCCCTCCCTCGTCGGCGTAGACCAGCAGCAGCTCCGCCTCGGGGCCGAAGGGGACGGCGATCTTGGTCCCCTGGAGGACGTAGTCCTCTCCCTCCCGGTGGGCGGTGGTGGCCAGCTGGAACGGGTTGAACCGGAAGGCGGGCTCGAGGAGGGCCGCGGCCGCCTTGACAAAGGACTCCCCGCAGAAGCGGGGGAGGAAGTCCTTCTTCTGCGCCTCGGTGCCGTAGAGCAGGAGGGGCATGGCCACCGCTGTCGGGGCCATCAGGTAGAGGGCCAGGGTGAGGTCCCCCCATCCCAGTTCCTCCAGCGCCAGGGCCATGGTCAGGGCGGAGGGCTCCCCGAAGCCCCCGTAGGCCTCCGGGATGTTGCTGGGGAGCAGCCCCAGAGACCAGCCCCGGGCGATGACGTCCTCCGGGACCTGGCCAGTCTCATCGCTCTCCCGGGCCACCCGGCGCAGATGCTCCTCCGCGAAGGCCCGGGCGGTCTGGATCAGCATCTTCTGTTCGTCCGTCGGCTCGAACGAGATCATGGCCGCCACCTCCTCTGCCCCAGATCCGCATTCACTCCCGCAGCGCCCGCAGCCCGATCAGCAGGGTGAAATCCCCCTCCCAGCGCAGTTTCCCGGTGGCGAAGGCGACCTGCCCGTCCAGTTCTCCCCGCTGCAGCGAACGGTAGTCCGTGGTCGCCATGCGCAGGGTTGAGGGGAACCACCACGGCGCCGAGGCGGAGGATGGCATAGAAGGCGATGAGGAACTGGGGACAGTTGGGGAGCATCAGCCCCACCCGGTCGCCCGGGCGGATCCCCAGGGCGTCCAGGGCCGTGGCCAGACGGAGGGATTGGGACCGGAGATCGCGGTAGGAGAGCGTCGCACCATAGAAGATCGTGGCCGTCCGCTCTCCATACTGATTGGCGGCGAAATCCAGGAGGGCGCTCAGCGGCTGCCGCGGGTAGGTCAGCGACCGCGGCACCCAGAAGTCATAGAACCGGTGCCATCGCCGCTCCTCCATGGCCCCCTCCCCCCGCCGACAGGGGGTCAACCGGTGCGGAAGAACGAGGTGAGGCGCGTGGCCAACATCATGTTCCCGCTCACCCTAAGCTTCCCGCTCATAAACGCCTTCATGGCGTCCAGCCGGCCGGTGGCGATGTCCACGAAATCCTGGGCCGCCATGGTCAGGGTGACGTCGGCCTTCTCGGCCTTCCCTTCGTGGACCGTGCAGGTGCCCTCGGCGATCATCACATACCAGTCGCCGCCCCCCTCTCCGGTCAGCGTATACTGAATGGTGGCGTTCACCCCCTGGGCCTTGTCCGGCTGGAAGGCCTCCGGCAGCCGCAAGATCAGGTCCCGCGCCGTCAGCTCGCTCATGGCGACCTCCTGGTGCGGATGGGATGAGGAGGAAGGACCCGGCCGGGACGGCCGGATCCATTCCCAAAGACAACGCAACAGATGAACCTCGTCGGCGAAAGGCCGGGTCTCCCCGGAGCGAAGGTCCGAGACCTCCCCCCGCAGCCGGCCCGCCGTGCGGGTCTCCTCCAACCAGACCCGCACCACAAACGACGCCGACCGCGGCCGCCCTCGCCCAACCATCGATCCGCCCGCCCTCCACCGTTTGCCTTCAGGTTATCGAAAGGATGTTCAGATCCAGTTCAGAGCCGGGAAAGGCGGTTCGCCCATGTTGTGAAATTTGGAGCAAGAAGGGGTTCCTTCTCAGCGCCCTGGGCGGCCCCATGTTGACGGGGACCCCGTCGGTTTTTAGAATGGCGGTAAGCCGATGTGGGCGTCGGGGGGCGGGCAGCACCCCCCGATCCGAGGAGGGGCCTATGGTTTCCGCGATCGACGAGGTGAAGCAGCGGCTGGCGGCCCAGGGCTACATCGCCTCCGATGAGATCGCCACCACCGTCTTCCTCGCCGAACGCCTGGGCAAGCCGGTGCTGGTCGAAGGGCCGGCGGGCGTGGGCAAAACGGAACTGGCCAAGGCCTGGGCGGCGGCCACCGGCCGGCCGCTGATCCGCCTGCAGTGCTACGAAGGGCTCGATGAGACCAAGGCCCTCTACGAGTGGGAATACGCCAAGCAGATGCTCTACACCCAGTTGCTCCGCGACAAACTCAACGCGGTGCTCGCCGACGCCGCCACCCTGCGAGAGGCGGCGGACCGCATCGCCCAGGAGGAGGACGTCTTCTTCTCCCTGCGGTTCCTGCTGCCCCGTCCGCTGCTCAAGGCCATCCTTTCCGAGGAGCCGGTGGTCCTGCTCATCGATGAAATCGACCGGGCGGACGCGGAGTTCGAGGCCTTCCTCCTCGAGGTGCTCAGCGACTTCCAGGTGAGCGTGCCCGAACTGGGCACCCTGCGGGCCAAGCACACCCCCCTCGTCTTCCTCACCAGCAACAACACCCGGGAGTTGAGCGAGGCCCTCAAGCGGCGCTGCCTCTATTTGTTCATCGACTACCCCACGCTGGAGCAGGAACTGGCCATCGTGCGCCGGAAGGTGCCGGAACTGGCGCCCCAGTTGGCCCGGCAGGCGGTGGAACTGGTGCAGCGGCTCCGGCGCCTGGACCTCAAGAAGCAGCCCAGCATCAGCGAGACGTTGGACTGGGCGCGGGCGCTGGTGGCCCTGAACGCCCAGCACCTGGACCGCCAGACGCTGGAGAGCACCTTAGCGGTCCTTTTGAAGCACGAGGCGGATCTCCAGCGGGGGCGTCGCCTCCTCGGGGGGGATGAGGAACCCCGGCGGCCCCGCCCCCTCCCCCGCTGGGGCGTCGACGCCTAGCCGCTTTTCCTTTCCGGGTCTTCGCCCGCGGCGACCGGGGTGTGCGCGCGGGTGGTGCGGGCGGTGGAGGAGTGCAGCGGGGAAGGCACTTTCTTCTGAGCAATGAATGGTTGGCTCACACTGCATGAAGCCGACAGCGGGCTGCGCCCGCTGAGAACATGCGCTG
>NZ_PSLG01000078.1:374-9009 GCF_040289485.1 Thermoflexus sp. | reverse complement strand
CACCGCAGAGCCCATCCACCCGCTGGGAAGGCTCCCTCCCCCATCGAGGGGATGCAGGGCGGGGTTGAAATAGGCCGAGCCACCAGCCGCCACGTTGAAGGTTTTGGTCCCGGCGGTCGATCCGTCAGGATTATAGAACGTAACCACAATATTCGCCGGAGATCCGCCGATGTTTTGGATGTTGAAATCCACTGTGAAACTCCCCGGCGGGGCCCCCTGAGCCTGTCCGATAACCCCCAGGATCGCCCCCCATGTCACCAAAAGACGCAAGAGCTTCCGACGCATCGGGCACCTCCGTCTCAGAGTTTCACAGCCTATAGTTTATACGCCACCCCTCCTCCGCACAATACCACTTTAGAAGTAACCCGCGATAGCCTCGGGATTCCTTCCTCTCATCGTTACATGAGACAATTTTAAAAACCAGAACAAGATCATTTTTGTAGATTTCTTTTAAAAATCCTCCCCAATAATTAAGATCCTCAAAAAGCGCCTGAGGGGTGTTGACATGTCCCCGACGCTGACCGATGTAGAGATAGCACCAGCCTTCCCGGGCAAGGTCGGCCAGGGCCTGGGGATCCCGAGCGGCCAGCCGTCGGATCGCCTCCCGAAGTCGGACGGGCAGGTTCGGATCGCGCGGGCGTTCGATGGCATAAGGCAGCGGGGGGATGAAGGCGGCCCGGCGGGCCAGCAGGGGAAGCCACCAACCGCCATCGCTCCCCACGGCATCCTGGCCTTCATAGGCCAGGAACCCGTTGATCAAAAAGCGGGCCTCTGGCGGGGTGTGCGCTCGGATCCACGCCATCGCCCGGCGATCCGGGCGGGTGACCAGGGCGTAGACCCCTGGCTGGATGTCTCGCTGCCGATCCACCCCACCCCATATCCCAGCGATCCCAACCAGGATCGCCAGCAGATAGCCCCACCCATGTCGCTCTCGTCCCCCCAAACCCGCCGCCATACCGACCATGAGGGCCGCCGGGATGTACAGCGCGATCCAGAAGGCGAAACCGCTGACCACCATAGCCCCCGGCAAACGGAGCGCCGAAGGATGCGCGGTCAGGAAGGCCACCCCCCACCAGGCAGCCACGAGGGCGACTTCCTGAGGCCGCCGCATCCCTCCGATGGCCACGGCCAGCCCCAGGAGGATCCAGCCCCATTCCGGAAGGTAACGTTGGAGATCTCCCCAGCCCGGCAGATCCCCTCCCCCCGTATCCCCTCCCGCCATCTGGCGCTGGAGAAAAGCCGGCAGTCCCCCCTCTCCCAAGCGCAGCAACCAAGGGGCCAACAGCGCGGCCGCCACCAGGGCGACCGCGGCCGCCCGAAGGATCGCCCGCACCCGGGCGGAAGGCGGAAGGGCCCAACCCCGAACGAGCCCCCATCCGATCAGAGAGGCTCCAAAGAAAACCAGGACCCGATAATGGGTCAACGCCAGGCCGGCCACCGTTAAGGCCGTCACCAGGCCCGCCCGCCGGGAGATCCGCGGGGCTTCCAACCATTCCCACATCAGCCACACCACCACCGGAAGGATGACCTGCCCCGCCAACTGCGGGTATCGGCCCCAGTTGACATAGAACATGGGCATCGGCCACAAAAGGGCGGGCAGGAGCACCGTCACAACACCCGCCCAAGGGGAGCCGCCGGCCAGCCGGACCGCTAGAGGATACAACGTCCAGGCCGACCATCCGTTCAGAACCTGGCCGCCGAGGAGAACCACCTTCTCCACGGACCATCCCGTGGCCCAGGCGAGGACGGCCATCGTGCTGTGAAAGCCGAAATGATAGGTGAAACTTTCGATCGGGGCATACGGGGCCCAGCTCCGAAAAAGCCCCCCATGGTCTAAGAACAACTGGGTGATCACGGTGTGTTGGAACCCATCGCCCCACATGGGGGCTTCCAGGTTCCGCACGGCCCACAGCCGGACCCCCCACCCCAGCCCCAGCGTCCCGATCAGGGCCAAGTCCGCCCCGGAGGGTTGGAAACCGCGGCCTGTTCTCCACCTCCGCCATCCCTCCCAAAGAAGCCGAAGAAAACCGACGGCGCCGATCCCTCCAACCCCCCATGGCCCCCACCGCAGTCCCAAAAGGTCCGACCAAAGGAAAAGAACAGGATAAAGGGCCAGCCCCACGCCGGCCGCCAAGGCCGCCCGCCCCAGTCCCCCGCCCTGCGCGTGGCGAGGGATCCCGCCCAGATCCAGCAGCCACAAGCCCGGTCCCACATAAAGGCAAGCGCTCAGGCCGAGAAGGAACAATCCCTTCAACGCCCCCCGTGCGACATCGGTTAGGATCCACAGCGGATCGTAGATCAACCGAAAGGTGGCCTGGGCTTCCTTAGGATCCCCGTCTACATAGAGGGCGCCATCGAGGTAAGCCTCCGGCGGTCCCGTGCCGATCCGCAGGCGTCCGCTCCCCTGGAAGCGGAGGAGCGCCAGATAGTCCTGGTCATGGGACCCTGGGATCGGCTCAAAAAGAAAACGATAAAAGCCCGCAGGACTCCCCTTCGGCAGGCGGAGCCGGGCGCTCCGGAACACAGATCCCGCAGGAGCCCCCGAATCCGAAGCCGGGACCAATTGGACCTCGAGCTCCCCTTGCGCGCCGGGCTCCGGATCCAGCCAGAACGCGATCCCCGCCAGGCCGGCACGGCGCGCCACGAAGGTCTGCCCGATGGCGTGCCCTGGCTCCAAAACGAAGCGCCCCGCCGGGTGGACCGGCTGATCTGCGTCAGCCCAGCGGCAGCCCCCCAGCGCCCCCAGAAGCAGCCCGAAGACCCAGACCCGTCCGGGCCTCACCCCAGACCTCCCTGGGAATCCCGCCGGGCCGCCCACCCGAGGAGCCCCATCGTCAACCCCACGGACGCTCCGAAGAGAACGCCATAGGTCGCCGGCGATCCCCATGGCCCCGGCTTGCCGCGGGCCAGGCGCTGGCCGAGGAGGAGAAGCCGCTCCAGAGGCGAGAGGGCATAGCGGGCCTCAAAGGAGAGGGTGCGCGCGCGACGGACCGCCTCCCCCTCAAAGCCCCGCAGATCGATCTCCCCGGCTTCCCCCCCGACCTCCGCTCCCCACAGCACCACGCCCCGCCCCGCCCCCGCCTCCGGAGCCTCCAGGCAGAAGCGCCAACGCCGCCCCGCCGAACCGGCGATGGGCGGGAAGCGGAAAGACAGCTCGGCCGTCCCTTCGATCGCCGCCCCCTCCACCGTCACCGTTCGCACCGGCTCCGCCACCCCCTCCGCCCACAGCCGGAACACCAGCGGGCCCTCCGGGCGACGGCCGCCCGAGCCCCCCCGAACCCGGATCTCGGCCAACGCCGGATACAGCGCCCGAAAGGTCTGACAGGCCGCCCGACCCCGCACCAATTCCCCGATGGGGAAAGTCGCCGTCGCCTCCGGCAGGCGGGGGCCTATCCCCGACACCGTTTCCTCTGCAGCCCCCAGGGTCACGCCCACCAAAAGCAGACCGACCGCCATGGGCCACAGCGCACTGCTCCTCCGGGCGACCCCCCAGGACCCTCCACCCATCTGCGCCTCCCGATCCCTTTCCCCTCGCCCCTCACGGGCACGGACGCGGCGCCACATAGAACGGCCAATCGGGGAAAATGTCCAACCGCACCTGGCCGTTTCGCTGGCCGTCCCGGTCCCCATTCGGATCCCCATCGCGGACCGGATCGAACACCTCCCCGAGGGTGTTCACCACGCGCAGACAAGCCCAAGGGAAGTCCACCGACGTGGCCGAATCGCGGGCCCAGAGCACGATCTTCTCCCCCCCGCCCGGCATACGGAAGCGATAACCCTCCACCCCCTCGGGCCCCCAAGGACGCGGGTCCCGGGCGCCCCGCAGCTCCCGGGCCACCGTCGTATAGGCCGCATAGGCCAGCTTGGAACGACTCAGATCCCGACCACAGAACAACCCGCGTTCCTCCGTGCCCGGCCCATGGTCGAAAACCGCATGCCAGGCCATCAACCGGATGTCGCTGGCCATGCCGCGCACGAACATCTGGGCCAGCACCGCAGCCTGCCGCGCCTCGCTGCTCCCCGCATCGGGGCTGCTCCAGTAGCCCATCTCCGGCACCCAGAGCGGCAGGCCTGCAGCCCCGTTCCGATCGGCGATCGCCCGGATCTCCGCCGCTTTCTCCCGAAGGGTCGGCCACCGCAGGCCGGAGATGGGATAATAGTGGAAAGCGATGGCGTCCAGGAACCGGCCGACCCGGCCCCGGTTGTTCAGCGCCTGCAGCGTCCGGGTGAGAAAATCCCGCACGAAGGGCCCCCCTTCCTCCTTGAACCAATCGTAGGCCAAGCCGCCATTGGCGATGCGGGCCCGGGGATCGCGCTCCCGGATCACTGGGGCCACCTGCGCGAGCATCTCGGCGTAGCGCTCCGGCTGCTCCCCCCAATGGCCTTTCCACGGATATCGGACCGGATCCCCCGCGTCGGGTTCCGCGTAGAAGGTCCAGGCATCCACCCGCGGCGATCCAGGCGCATCGTCCACCCCGTCCCCGTTGTAGCGCTCGACGGCAGCGGCGATGAAATTCACCAGATCCTGGGTATCGGTCACGGGGCCGTCGGGATAAGGAGCCGCCCATGGAGGGTTGTCGTGGAAGAGCACGAGGACCCGCATGCCCGCGGCGTGGGCGTTCTGGACCTTGGGGTCAAAGGCCGCCCAGTTCCACACCCCTCGCTCCGGCTGGATGGCCCTCCAGCTCATCACGGTCACCACCCAATGGGCCCCCGCCGCCTGCATCTTCGAGAGCCCCGCGCCCTCATCGACGCTGCCATACATCGTGATGCCGAAGGGAGGAACATATGTGGGATCGTAGTCCCGCAGGGCCAGGGGTAGGAAGAGGACGCTTCCCCCCTGCGCCCGGGAGCCCCCACAGGCTCCAGGACCCGTGGGACGGCCCCGGCGATCAGGAGCCGCACGCCCCGCAGGCCCACCGCACCCCACCGCCACCGTCGTTGCGCCCGCTCCATGGTTAGCCCCCATAGTAGTAAAGAAGGGCCCAGCCCCAGGCCACAGCGTCCAGGAGGGCCCAGATCCCAATGAAACCGGCCACCCGCGCGCCTTCTCCCCAGCCCTGCGGTGCCCACCGTCCCCATCCTCCGGCCAGCAAGGCCGCCCCGGGGATCGCCGCCGGGAAGAGATAGCGGCCCTGGGCGTAATAGGGGCCCTCGGGCGTCCCCACCACGAAGGCCAGCCATCCGGCCAGGACCGCCATCCCAAAGGCCGCCATCATCCCCACCGACCAGCCAGGCGCCGACCAGGCTCGGGATCGCGGGAAAAGCCATCCTCTGATCGCCAGCAGCCCCAGAAGAAGGACCATCCCACCCCATCCTTCCGGGGCCCCTACGTCTATCCAACCGAAACGGGCCCAAAGGCTCTCCCAGGTCCAACGGAGGGTCTGATTCAAAAGCATGCCTGCTTCCATCCCCTTCCCGGGCTCCCACGCCTGGAGGCGATCCCATGCCCAGCGGCCCACCGGGGTCCCCGCGGCCAGCGCCCCCAGGGCCAGCATCATCAGCGTCGGGACCGCCAGATAGGCCCAGCGGTGGCGCCATGACGCGGCCCCGCGCAGCCCCCAATATCCCCCATAAGCGAGGGCCGCCAACGCGTCCCAGCCGATCAAGAAAGCGGCCGTGTTCTTCGCCCACAGGCCCAACATGGTCCCCCCCAGGACCGCCGCCACCCCCTCCGGGCGGAGGCCCCGGGCGAACAAACGGGCCCAGCCCCAGAAGGCCACCGCCGCGGCCAGCTCCGCCAACGGCCCCTCGTTGACGGTCGCATTGATGAAAGTGTGCTGGGGCCACAGAACCAGAAGGGCGGTGGCGGCCACCGCCCATCCCTGCGGCAGGCCCAGCTCGCCATAGATCCGCCAGGCCAGGCCGATCAAAAGGACGTTGAGAACCACCGAGGAAAGGCGGGCCAGATACAACTGGGTCACCAGGTCTTCATGGCGGGCCGGGAGAAGGAAGAGCGCCTGCCAGACATAGGCGAGGGAGAAACGGCCCGGCATGGTGTGGGAGAGGGCAAGAAAGTCCTCCACCCGCTCCGGCATCACCGCCGGCAGCAGCCGGCCGGTCAACCCCTTGAGGGTCCACTCCCCGAACCGCCATACATATAATGAGGCCACCAGTTCCCGCTCGAAGGCCGGCAGCGGGGCCGGGGCGCCCGACCAACGCCCCAACTGGGCGATGTGCCATGCGAACTCGAAATGGCTGATCTCGTCCGGCGCCTGCCATGGAGGGACAAGGGCCGCATATCCCAGGCCCCGGACGAGGGCCAGGCCCATCAAGAGCATCGGCCACCGTCCCCCGCGCATCTATCGGACCACCACGAGGGGAAGTTGGGGAGGGGCCGCAGGAAGTGGCCCCTGGAGGGCCCGCAGCGCCACCTCATCGAAGGCCACCTCGCCACCCCCCCACAGCCGCAGCAGGGGCCGGACGGCGCCGTCGGTGGCTTCGTTGCGGGCGATGAGGAGGGCTTTCCGCCAGGCTCCCCGCGTGTCCGGCAGCCAACGCTCGCCGGCGAACAGGACCTCCGGCCGCTCGGAGACCCACACCCCCACCCGCGCGCCGGGCGCCAGGCGCGCCCGATACATGAACGAGAGCACGTAGAGCCCGGGAGACAAGGGGATCGGCTGGGCCAGCCAGAAGCCTGCCCGGGCTTCCTTCCGACCCGCCTCCGGAGCTGCCCAGAGACCATCGACCCGGGCGGCCCGGGTGCCGGCGAAGGGCTCCAGGGTCTCCGCGCCCCCCAAGAAGAGGGCAGGGCTCCAAGGCGGCCGATTCGACATGTCCGACCAAACCCATCCGGCAGGGGCCTCTCTCTCCCATGCCTCGAAGCCTCCATTGGGCACCCGGTTCTCTCCCAACACCACCGCCGCCGCCGGGACGCCCAACACCTCGGCGACGATGGCCCGATCCTCCATCCGCACCCCCCAGGCCGGACGGTCCGCCGCCGCCTCCGCACAAGCTGGGATTGCGATTCCCCGCGCCCTCAAAGCAGCGCAGGCGGCCGCCCAGCGCGCCCAACCGCGGAGGTCCTCCGGGACGGCCTGAAGATACCGCCAGTAGAACGCTGCCGCCGCGGCCGTGCCCTCGGCCGTCCCGGCCGCCTCGGCCACCGCCCCCAGACGGCGAAGGGCCACCGCCAGATCCGGGTGGAGTTCCAAGGCCGTCCGATAAAGGGCCTCCGCCCGCCCCAGATCCCCCCGGCGATGGGCCAGCTCGGCCAGGTAAAAGGTCCAGGGCCGCAGCTCCGGGCGGCGGGCGGCTACCTCCTGCAGAAGACGCTCCAGCATCAGTCCCTCCAGCCCTCCGGAGGATCGCGCGAGTTGGACGGCCACCACCCGCTCCAAGGTGCCAGGATCCCACAGCCCTTCCTCTACCAACCGGGCCATGGCCCGCCCTTGGGCCCGTGGGAGCCGGAAATCGAGATCCACGGGGACAGCCACTGCCTCCGGCCCAAACCGCCGGAGCCGGGCCGTTATCTCCGCTGCCCCGTCGGCGTCCCCCAGGTGACGATAGAAGTCGAGGAGACCGAGGGCCGCGGCCAGGTTTCCCGGATCCAAGGCCAAGGCCCGCTGCCAAAGGCGGGCGGCTTGATCGAGATGCCCCTGGGCGACCTGGGCCTCCGCCGCTTTCAGGAGGTTGACGGCCAGAGGCACCCGTCGGCTCCCCACATGCCCTCGCTCGTATTCCCGGATGGCTGCCTCCACATCCCCGATCATGTCGTAGAGATCCCCACGCTCCAGGGCCACCATCGGATCATCGGGGAAGTCCGCCGCCGCCCGGTCCAGGACCTCCAGGGCCTCCCGGGGTCGGTTCTGGGCCGCATAGGCCTGCGCCAGCAGCCGCCGGGCGGCCAGATGGCGCGGATCCCACGCCAAGGCGGCCTGGAGATGAGCGATCGCCGCCTGCAGGCGGTCGGCGTCCACCCCATGGGCAGGGGCCAACCGATCCGGGAACACCGGCCGCACGGCCCCCGCCAGGGCTTGGGCGCCTTGCGCCGTGTGGAAGACCGCCATGGCGTAAGGGCCCAAAGCCCCCCCCAGCCCCCCGATCAGGAGGATGCAGAGGGCCCATCTCCCTCGGCTTCCCATCGGTCCCCTCTCTCCTCCCAATGGCGCGTCTCGGCCACCAGCCGGGCCAAGCCCTCCGCCAGGCTCACCCGAGCCCGCCACCCCCGCTCCGCCGCCCGCCGGGGATCCAACACCATGTGGCGGATGTCCCCCGGCCGGGACGGTCCGTGACACGGCGCGACCGTCGCCCCCCAAAGGGAGCGCAGGCGTTCCCACAAGGCCCGAACAGAGACCGCCTGACCGGTCCCGATGTTGTAGATCCCCTCCATCCCCCCGTCCATCGCCCAAAGATGGGCCGCCGCCACATCCGTCACGAAGACGAAATCCCGGGTTTGCCCACCGTCCCCATGGATCACGGGAGGTCGTCCGGCCCGGAGAGCGGCCACGAACTGGGCCACCACCCCCGCCTCCCCGATCGCCGGCTGCCGGGGGCCGTAGACATTGGCGTAGCGGAGGATCACCCATGACAACCGGTGGTGGCGACCGAACCACTGGACATAGCCCTCCATGGCCGCCTTGCTCAGCCCGTAGGGGGACTGCGGGCGCAGGGGATGGTCCTCCGGCACCGGCAG
>NZ_PSLG01000078.1:0-211 GCF_040289485.1 Thermoflexus sp. | reverse complement strand
GGCCGCCAGGTGGTGGATCACCGCCGGGCGGACCTCCCGCAGCAGATCTTCCACTGCGGGATCCCGGATGTCCGTGACGAAGAGGGGAATCCCGGGGGGGAGATGGGCGGCGGCGCCCCGGGAGAGGTTGTCCACGACGAAAACCGTGTGGCCCGCCCTGACCAAAGCCTCCACGAGATAGGAACCGATAAAGCCCGCCCCGCCGGTGACC